>CAYWUD010000092.1:0-8070 GCA_964461355.1 uncultured Pseudomonadales bacterium
GTATGAAAAGCCCCCGCTCAGGGACTATCGCCAGCGGCTCGGAGCTCATAGAAGAGGTCAGGGAAAAAAGGTTCTGCAGGGCCTGACGCAATCCACTAGGACTGCAGCGAGGTGACCGGTAACAGCTGCAAGGCCAATTGGGCCAGATTACGCGCATCGACCAGCGCGCTGTGCGCCTGCCCTTCAAAGCACAGACCGATGCGCGCCATGGCATCGCTCAGAGCCAGATTCGGTGTCTGATAGCGCAGGCGATAAAGAGTATTGAGGTTAAGGTGTTCGCGCAGCGGGTACTCCAGCCCCTTCGCCGCACACTCACGGCGCAGGATCAGGTCATCCCGTCCCCAGCTGGCATACAGCTTGTTGCGTCCACCATAGTGGCGCTGCACGGTTGCCAGCACATCGGCAAGCGGACGCCCCTGACGGCGTACGATACGCGGCGTGATACCGGTCAGGCCGGTACAGAATTCAGAAATCTGATCATGCTCCGGCGCGACATAGTACTGGTTTGAGCGCAGTAGATAGCCGCTGGCCAGATCCACTTCAGCGAGGCTGAATTCGATAATTTCACCGGTACGGCGAGGCCCCTGATCCCAGCAGCACATCTCCAGGTCAAAGCAGACCAGACGGGATAATGGCTTGTGCATGGGGGCCTCCTCAAACAGCGGGGGGCCAAGGATAAGGGCCTCGGCGTAAAAAGCTATAGGTAACAGCCGGGCTCTACCCTTCCGCCGGCAGATGCCGCTGCATCCACAGGCGATAGGCCGAGTCACAACAGACCAGCACGACTGCCAGCAGAATCAGGCCATGACTGATCAGCTGCAGCGGGGCAAGCGATTCACCCAGCACCGTCAAGGCGACGGTAAACAGCAGCGCTGGCTCGAGAAAACTGAGCATGCCGAACAGGCTCACCGGCAGCAGCCGCGAAGCGCTGACATAAAACAGCATCGACATGCTGCTCAACACCCCGAGCCCGGGCAACAGCACCCAGAGATCGGGCCGGTCACCGATCAGCTCGAGCGTCTCGCCCTGACTGAGCAGCCATCCCAGAGCAACCGGCAGCATCAGCAGCCCTTCCACGGTAAACCCGGTCAGGGTGTCTACATCAATGGCCCGTCGCAGCAGAAAATACAGGGTGTAGCCACAGACGATAATCAGCACCACCCAGGAAAGCTGACCGACCAGCAGACACTCCAGCAGCACGCCGCCTGCGGCTACCGCAACCGCCAGCCACTGCAGCGGCCGCAGGCGCTCACCGAGAAACAGACGCCCCACCAGCACCATCATCAACGGCAGCAGGAAGTAACCCAGCGCCACATCGACGCCATAGCCATTGAGCGGTGCCCAGACAAACAGCCACCACTGCACGGCCACAATCCCCGTGGTCAGCAGCAGGACGCCGCAGCTGCGGGGCTGGCTGACGAGCGCGCGGATACGCGGCCAGCCACCACTGAGCGTCACCAGAATCAGGGCACAGAGCACCGACCAGAGCACCCGATGACAGTACAGCTCGAAACCGGCCAGTGGTCGCAGCAGCTGCAGATATGCGGGAAAAATGCCGAAAATCAGCGAGGCCCCGATCGAGTACCCCAATCCCTGGCGGCTGAGAGGCGCAGAAGCGCAGGCTGCGGACATATACCTTCCTGTCAGGTACGGCAGGACTACCGCAGACCAAGGACGGCCGCTGTGTAGTCCACCCGAAGTCCCGACTACATCCATACGGCAGGCGGGCATGCTAAAAAAAAAGAGCCCGGAGGGCTCTTAACTAGATGAATTACGCATAACGTTGGTAACGCAGTGCTACCACTGAAACCGGTGACGCAAACCGATTTCCGCAGTTCTGGCGTCGACTACAGGGGGGTAGGTAGCCGACAACGGAGTCAACCTTATCGAAATCGACCCTCAGCTGGACTTGGCATAGATCAATAAATGCCCATATGTAGTATTTCTACTGACCCACTACATTCTCATGTTTCTTAAAAATCATGGGGTTACAGATGCATCACGTCAGCGCATAACGCCCCGGCTTATGATTGATCGCCAGCACGATATTGACCGCTACCGCCCCCAGCACCGAAATCAGCAGCACCTCAAGACTGACCACAAAGAAGGAGGCAACCACGATCAACAGGTCGATCGCCATCTGGAACCAGCCGGCCCGGATGCCACAGCGCTCCTGCAGATACAGCGCCAGAATATTGAGGCCGCCGAGACTGGCCTGATGACGAAACAGCATCAACAGGCCCGCACCGATCAGAAAGCCACCCATCAACCCGCAGTAAACCGGATTGACCGCAGCAAACTCAAGCACCAGCGACAGGCCGTCACTGAACAGTGAGACCAGAAAAATGGCCATAAAGGTCTTCAGGGTAAAGCGCCAGCCCATCCGCCGCAGAGCCAGATAGTAGAAGGGTAGATTGAGCATAAAGAACCACTGCCCAAAACTCAGATCGGTCATTTTGGTCAGCAGCAGCGCCAGCCCGGCGGTACCTCCGGTCAACAACCCGGCCTGGTTGAAAAAACCGATACCGAGCGCAATAAAGGCCGCCGCCGTAAACAGCGCCTGCAAGTCATCAAAAAGCGTATGGGGTGAGGTCGGGGTCTGATCGGTCATGGCAGGTATTCGGTCGTAAAGGGAGCCTGATTTTAGAAAAAAGCCCCGTCACCGAAAGGCTCAAACTGTGCTTTTGAGCTGACAATCTGCGTTTTTTAAGAGCTCCCAGGCACCGCGAATGGCGATAAAGCGCTGCGGGTCTCCCCCACGATCCGGATGGCAGCGGGCCGCCAGACGCCGGTACTGCAACCGGATCTCGTCACCACTGGCATCCGCATCCAGATCCAGAACCTCCAGAGCACGCTGGCGCCGGTCCGGCGCCAGGCCTCCCTGCAGGAACTGCTGTAACAGCGCTTCGACCTCTTCCAGGGAGGTATCGGTGTAATTGGTCCAGTCGAGATAATAATCACGCAGCCCGCCCTGAGAATGCTCGGCAAGATACCGCGCCCCGCGCTCGTGGCAGGGCAGCAGGCGGATACTGAGGGTACTGATCTGCAGATAGAGCCCATCGTCAAACAGGCACTGCTGCAGTTCGAACAGGGCGTTCATCACCAGAAAGTTCTTCTTGAACAGACCCAGCTGGCGCGCCCTGGCCAGTTCCGGAAAAGGGCGCAGCGCCTCGAGTTCGGCGACCAGATGATGGATTGCGTAACCTTCAGGTTTGCAGCGCAGCAACTGCAGCAGATCCAGCGCCAGCGGATTCACCCATGCGCTGTCGATTGATGCCCTCACGTCAATGGTCTCCGCTCAGCCGCCTGGGTATCCCTTCATTCCCTGGGCCTGATCCCTGGGCAGAGCGCGTGGCTGCCCTAGCTCCAGCATAGTCCAGTTTATTTTCCGACCTGCAGCGGTACCGGACACACTTGCGAATACCTGCTTCATTTTTTTTGCTCACAAAAAGCAGGAAAACACCCTCTAGAACCGGACCAAGAACCCTAGCTTCAATTTTTACTGAAATTACCCCCAGCCTGCTAACAATATTTTTTTTGATTTGTGTCAATATACGGTCAGCACCCCTATACTAAAGTAGCCACGCAGACATTTTTTGGGTCAATTTGTTTGATCCATATTTCCTGTCGGCAAGGCAGGTTGCTTGCGACCTGCCGGACTGGCCAGCGATCATTGCGGCTTTGCTGGCGCAGTTTTCCCTTTATTTCCTCTCGGCGTTTCGGGTCGATACTCCCCCCACCCCATCGACCTGATCGCCACTTTTTTTATCTGCCTACCTTTCCCCCTTCTCCGGCAAACGATCAATCCGACGCTAAACTTATATTGCTCGGAAACGACAACTGACGTCTGGGTTCGTTCGCAGGGGAGAGGTCACGGTATGGTCATCGTTCCTGAACACACCAAGCAGATGAATATCGTACTTTCGGTCGCGGTCCTTTGGCTGGCGCTGTTGCTGCAGCCGCAACTGACAGTGCTCTACATCATGGGCGGAATCTGCTTTTTCATCGGCATGGATATCCGCCCACGACGCTTTTCAGCCGGCTCGGTCGGAGTCATGTTCTACTGGCTGATTTTCTGGCCTTGGGTGGCACGCAAGCACTGGAAAGACCCGCGTAACTAGTCCTGCAGAAAAGGATTGGTGCGCCGCTCGACGCCGATCCGGCTCATCGGCCCGTGCCCGGGAATAAACGCAACCTGATCGCCGAGCGGTAACAGCTGCTCTCTGATTGAACGGATCAAGGTGTCATAGTCGCCTTGCGGAAAATCGGTGCGCCCAATCGAACCCTGAAAGAGCACATCGCCGACCAGCGCCAATTCTGCCGCAGCAGACCAGAACACCACATGACCTGGGGTATGGCCCGGGCAATGCAGCACATCAAGCTGTTGATCACCCAATCTCAGGCTGTCGCCCTGATCCAGCCAACGGGCAGGCCGGACTTCCTGTGCAGGCGGAAAGCCGAACATCTGACTCTGCTGCGCCAGACCGTCCAGCCAGAACTGATCGGCCCGGTGCGGACCGAAAATCGGCAGTCCCAGACGCTCGGCCAGCGCGCCGGCAGCACCGGCATGATCGATATGGCCATGGGTCAGCCAGATCTGCTGCAGATCGACGCCTTCTTCGGCAACAGCCGCCTCGATCAGCGCGAGGTCACCGCCGGGATCAACCACGGCAGCCATCCGCGTACGGCTGCACCAGAGCAGGGTGCAGTTCTGCTGAAAGGGGGTGACCGGGATGATCCGGTACATCAGGTTACTCGGCTGTTCCACGCGCTACTCCTCGCTCTGTTGTGAACCCAGATCGCTACTATCGTCTTCGGCCAGCAGCCAGTCCAGCTCCTGCGCAGAAAACAGCGCCTGACTCTGCCCGTCCTGGCCATACAGGCCGGCGACCAACTGCTGCTTGCGCGCCTTGAGACGCTGGATTTTCTGTTCCACCGAGTTTTCTACCAGCAGACGGTACACAAACACCGGCTTGTCCTGCCCCAGACGGTAGGCCCTGTCGGTCGCCTGAGCCTCAACTGCCGGGTTCCACCAGGGATCGTAGTGAATCACCACATCGGCCGCGGTCAGATTCAGCCCCGCGCCTCCGGCCTTGAGACTCAGCAGAAACAGCGGCACCTCGCCGGCCTGAAAGCGCTGGACCGGCGTATCACGATCACGGGTCTGACCGGTGAGCTTGACGTACGCCAAATGGCGACTGCGCAGGCGCTGCTCGATCAGCGCCAGCATCGAGGTGAACTGGGAAAAGATCAGTATGCGCCGGCCTTCTTCGAGCATCAGCTCAACCAGACGCAGCAATTCATCGAGTTTGGCCGAGGCCTGCACACCATGATCACTCTGCAGCAGGCGCGGATCACAGCAGATCTGACGCAACCGCGTCAACGCATCAAGCACCTGGATCTGGCTGCGCTCAAACCCCTGTTCAAGCAGCAGCTGCTGCACGCTTTGCTCGGTGCTCGCGCGTACCGACTCATACAATGCGCGCTGCGCTTCATCGAGATGAATCGGATGATCGATCTCGGTTTTGCGCGGCAGTTCGGACGCCACCACCTGCTTGGTGCGCCGCAGCAGAAAGGGGGCGACACGCTGGCGCAACTGACGCAGCAGCGCCTGATCCTGATCGCGCTCGATCGGCTGACGGAACCGACGCTGAAACTGCTGCCGCGCGCCCAGAAGTCCCGGAACCAGAAAGTCGAACTGGGCCCAGAGTTCACCCAGATGATTTTCCAGCGGTGTACCGCTCAGACAGAGGCGCTGGTCGGCCTTGAGCTGGCGCACCGAACGCGACACCTGCGCCGACGGATTCTTGATCGCCTGCGCCTCATCGAGCACCAACAGGCTGAATGTACGCTCCGAGAGGAGCAGCGCATCGCGACTGACCACACCATAACTGGTGATCACCAGATCCATCTGCTCCAGCCGGTAGCGCTCCTGCTCACGATCGGCGCCATGATAGATCAGCGATTTCAGTGCCGGTGTAAACCGTTTGGCCTCGGCCCGCCAGTTGCCCAGCAGACTGGTGGGCGCCACCACCAGAGCCGGCCCCGAAAGCCGCCCCTGCGCCTTCAGCAGGGCAATATGCGCAAGCGTCTGCAGCGTCTTGCCAAGCCCCATGTCATCGGCCAGCAGACCACCAAGACGGTACTGATGCAGAAACTGCAGCCAGGCAACCCCCTCGCGCTGGTAATCGCGAAGCTCGGCGTCAACTCCAGGGATGCAGGCTTCAGGCAGCGGCGGCGCCCCTTCGCGCGCCAGTTGCTGCAGCGCCTGCCCCAAAGCGCGCGCATCAGCCGGTGCCTGCCAGGCGGCAGGTAACAGGGCTTCGAGATCAAGCATCCAGCCCATCTGGGCCCGCTCGACACGCGCCTTCTGGCGACGCCGATCAAACAAGGCCAGCAGACTGTCGAGCAGTACCCTCAGGCGATCGACCCGCAGTACCAGCTGACGCCCATCGGCAAGTTCGATCAGTACCGGCGCATCGGGCGCCATCTGTGACAGCTGCTCCAGACTCGGCAAGCGCTCAAGCTGCGCCGCCAACAGCGGCAACAGCGCAACCGGAGTCTCCAGTTGCACACCGATCTCGGCTTCAAACCAGCCATCTTCGGCCGCCTTCAGTTCGGCGAACCAGGCCTCTTCGGAACAGGCGACCAGACGCAGCGGAAAATCATCCGGCATCTGAACCTGCCAGCCCTGTTTGCGCCAGAGCGGGAGCTGACGCAGCATCAGCGTGCACCACCCCTGCAGCTGTTCAATACCGCTACCGGCGGGCTTACCTTCGGCATCCACAAAGGCATTCAGCTGCTGCTGCAGGCGCGCTTCATCCGCCATGTCGCGCTCAAGCAGCTCATCACCGCCGGGCAGACAGGGGCGCAGATCATCGGCACGAATCTGCTCGCGGCCGTAGGCAAACTCGAGCCAGGCATGCGCGCCCTGCCAGCGCGGCTCGCGGGTCGGTGCACAGGCAAAACAGAGCACAGGAACCGGCTTGGCGGCGCGACGCGCGACAACCACGGGCCAGTCGACGCCGGGCAGCCCCCTGAGGACTGATGGCAACTGGCGCTGCAGCAGACGCAGTCCTGCCAGCGGCATCGGGGGCGCCTGCAGCAACTGGCGCACGACCGGCAGCGGCGGCAGCGAATTGGCCAGTGGCTGCAGGCAGTAACGCCCCTCCGCATCTGCACGCAGGGCCAGCAATGGCGCGCCCGGCAGCAACCAGCTTTTGCCTTCGTGTGCGGCCTGCAGCTGCGGGCGCAGCTGAGTGCGACTGTCCGGCAACCAGCGCAGCGTCAGCGTCAGCGGCTCATCCGTCCAGCGCACACGCCGAATCGTCGGCCCGGCAAGAAACAGGCGATCACAGCACGCCAGCCATTTAAGAAAGTTGTGCGCGTTATAGCCACGCCGCAGATTGATGGCACTGTTCTGGCTGTCGAGCAGACCCAGCTCATCGCTCCAGAGAATCAGCAGCCGATCAAGATCATCGACACAGGCAAAGGACTCCCCGGCCAATACCGCAGCAGTCGCGATAAAGGGCCTTGGCGGCTCCAGTTCACCGGCACCATTACGCCGTACAACCCGCGCTAATAACCGGTTCTGGGTAAAGTCGAGCTGCCAGAGGAGAAACTCCGAGCGCCCCGGCGCTATCGGCACCCGCGGTGGAATGTCTTCCCGCCCCTTGAGACGCACCTCTTCGAGGGTATCGAGCATCAATTCAAGGCAGCGCAACCAGGGCGTCAGCTTCTGTTGGAACTGACGCAGCGCCTCGTCCTCGGCCACTTCGGCCAGCGAACGCCCGCACTGATCGAGCAGGCGCCCGACCAGCTCGGCGCCGAGCTGCTGGCGCGCCTGCAACAGCAGGGCAGCACCATGACGGCACAGTGATTCCTGGCAGGTGCAGCGAATGACCGGACCACTGGCCCGAGCAAAATCGACCTGAACCTCGTATTCCTGTCCGTTACTGCCGCGTACCCAGCCGAACAGCTGACGCTCCTCGGCATCGTAATCCATATCATTGACCAGACGCTGACGATAATCCAGCTGACCCTGACGCCAGGCCGCGGGGGCAAACAACA
>CAYWUD010000093.1:0-8014 GCA_964461355.1 uncultured Pseudomonadales bacterium
CTGGAGTGGCGTCCGGTGAGCCGGGTGGTGTTTACCCGCCGTTGAACGCTCTATCGCCATAAAAAAACGCCCCTTTCGGGGCGTTTTTTTATGGCGATACAAAGGGGGCTCGGCGGCTGACCCAGGACAAAGATGAGCTCCTTTTCTTTGTTGAGGTCGCGCTTTCATGGTAAGAAGGGGACCGCCGAAGCCTGCTTCGGCATTCATGATCTGCGCTCCCTGTTGAACGGACGCCTGTACCTCTCCCTCTTCGAGGCCGAGGTCGCTTGCTGTTGTCGGGACCGCAGTCCAGTTGTCGGCAACAGGAGCAGACCGATGGGCGCCTCAGTCTCTATCCACAATCTCAGTCATCGCTTTCCCCGTCAGACGGCGGAAACCCTCTCCGGTATCTCGCTGCAGCTTGAGGCCGGCGAGCAGCTGGCCCTGATCGGACGCAGCGGTTGCGGCAAATCGACCCTGTTGCACTTTATTGCCGGTATGCACCGCCCCAGCCAGGGCGATGTGCAGATCGACGGGCGTGCCGTGCTGGCGCCCAGTGCAAAATGGAACCTGATGTTCCAGAAGCCGGCGCTCTACCCCTGGATGAGCCTGATCGACAATGCGGCGCTGGGGCTCACCTTTGCCGGTATGCCGGCGCGCGAAGCACGCCGCCGGGTTGCGCCGTTACTGAACCTTCTGGGCCTTGAGGCGCTGGCCGACGCCCACGTCGAGCGCCTGTCCGGTGGTCAGCAGCAGCGGGTGGCCCTGGCCCGCTCGCTGGCGACCGAGCCCGAGCTGCTGCTGTTGGATGAGCCGTTCTCGGCGCTGGATACCTTTACCCGCAGCGCGCTGCAGCAGGAGGTCAGCCAGATCTGCCGTCAGCGCGGTATCAGCCTGGTGTTGGTCACCCATGATATCGACGAGGCCCTGCAGATGGCCGATCGCGTGCTGATCATGGGGCGAAACCCGGGTCGGATCGTCAAAGAGCTGGCGGTATCCCAGAGCTGGCCGCGTGCTGCGGCCGATCCCGAATTTCAGCGCCTGCGCAGTCAGCTGATGGCCGATTTTGCGGCCACCGAACAGCCGCAGATTGAGGCCGCCGCACTGCAGCCGGTGTGGGCCACCCAAGCCTGATTTCCCCCTAAAAATAATGAAGTGAGAGTGCCATGAACCCTCTGGATCAATCCCCCCTGACCGTTGATGATCTTGATTACCTGCAGCGCCACGAGATGAGTCGACGCGATTTTATGCTCGACTCTCTGGCGGCCGGTGGTCTGGCGGCACTGGCCGCCGGACTGCCCGGCAGCGCGCTGGCCAGCAGCCTGGTTGCCCCCGAAGATGAAGTGGTGCGTATCGGCTATCTGCCGATTACCGATGCCACCGCGTTGCTGGTGGCCCACGGCATGGGCTTTTTCGAAGAACAGGGGCTGAAAACCGCCGAGCCGACCCTGATTCGCGGCTGGTCGCCGTTGATCGAGGGCTTTGCCGCCGACCGTTTCAATCTGGTGCATTTTCTCAAGCCGATCCCGGTCTGGATGCGTTATAACAACGGCTTCCCGGTCAAGGTGATGAGCTGGGCTCACCTCAATGGCTCGGCGATCGTGGTCGGCCAGCACACCGGCATCGAAACCTTTGCCGATCTGGCCGGCAAGCAGCTGGCGGTGCCTTACTGGTACAGCATGCACAACATCATGCTGCAGATGGGCATCCGGCATGCGGGCCTCAAACCGGTGGTCAAGGAGCAGGGCCAGCCGCTGGCGGCCGACGAGGTCAACCTGCAGATTCTGCCGCCGCCGGATATGGCGCCGGCGATGGCCGCGCGCAAGATCGATGGCTTTATCGTCGCCGAGCCCTTTGCCGCAGCCGGTGAGCTGCTCGCCGGAGGCAAGATTCTGCGCTTTACCGGGGATATGTGGAAGAACCACCCCTGCTGCGTGGTATGCATGAACGAGCAGCGGGTCAACCGCAATCCCGAATGGACCCAGAAGGTGATGAACGCCATCGTCCAGGCCCAGGCCTACTGCCAGAACAACAAGGAGGCGGTCGCCAAGCTGCTCTCGCGTGAGGGCAAGGGTTACCTGCCGATGAAGGCGAAGGTCGTGCTGCAGGCGATGACCCGCTACGGCGATGCCGATTACGCCAAGCCCGATGCGATCCAGAACCCGGGCTGGGGCGCCGGCCGCGTCGATTTTCAGCCCTGGCCCTATCCGTCCGCGACCCGTTTTATTGTCGACGAGCTGAAAAAGACCCTGGTCGGTGGCGATACTACCTTCCTCAAGGATCTGGACAGCGATTTTGTTGCTCGCGATCTGGTCGATGACCGCTTTGTGCGCGTGGCGATGGAGCGTTACACCGGCTGGCAGTCGGCGCCGGGCTTTGATCCGGAGAACCCCTTCGATCGCGAAGAGGTGGTCAGCCTATGAACAGCGCCGTTGTCGAGCGCTCGGGCCGTGCCGGTGTGCTGCGGTTGCTGGGCGCTCTGCAGTATCCGTTGCTCGGAATCAGTCTGCTGCTGGGGCTGTGGTGGCTCGGAGGGCTCTGGGTCTCGGGCAATCCGGATACTGCGGCTTTTGCCGATTTTGCGCCGGGGCCGAGCCTTCAGGCCCTCTGGCTCATGGCCCAGGAGCCGGCGCTCTGGCAGGCCATTGCTGCCAGCCTTGAACGCATTCTGATCGGTCTGGTCTGGGGGATTGTCTTCGGCGTGCCGCTGGGGGTACTGGTGGGCTGGTTTGCGCCGGTCGGACAGCTGACCTCGGTGCCGTTTCAGTTCCTGCGCATGATCAGCCCGCTGGCCTGGATGCCGATCGCCGTGCTGGTGTTTGCCACCTGGGATGGGGCGATCGTGTTTCTGATCATGATGGCAGCGGTCTGGCCGATCCTGTTTTCCACCGCCCATGGCGTCAAGCGGATCGATCCGAACTGGCTCAAGGTGGCGCGCAACCTCGGGGCGGGCCCCGTGGCGCTGCTGCAGCGGGTTATCGTACCGGCGATCATGATGGATGTGCTGGCCGGCATCCGGCTGGCCGTCGGTGTCGCCTGGGTCGTGCTGGTGCCGGCGGAGTATCTGGGGGTGTCCTCGGGACTCGGTTATGCCATCAACGATGCCCGCGATACGCTGGAATACGACCGGTTGGCGGCGATCGTGCTGGTGATCGGTGTGATCGGTTATGCTCTGGACTGGCTCTGCGCCCGCCTGATTCAGCGTTACAACTGGCGCCCCGAGTAGGGCACTCTGATTTCATCCTGATCTTTGGCCCGCCTCTGGCGGGCCTTTTTTGTGCGCGCCCGTCAGGCCCGGTTGGCCAGTTCGGTATGCAGCTGCTTGATCGAGGGGGTCACGATGGTGAAAAAGCAGGCTTCGCGCAGTTTGCGCTGGATCGGGCTGGCCTGGATAAACCCGCTGGCACCGCTGTGGAGCAGGGCGCACTGGGCAGCGTCAAGAGCCAGGCGGCCACAGGCCAGGCGCAGTTCGAGCAGCGCGCCGACGGCGCTGAAGGATCCTTCACTGAGGTTCTGGCACAGGGCCTGGCGTTGCTGTACCAGCACGGCGAGCTCCTCGAGCAGCGGCTCGGGCTGTTCGGGCAGGTGGCAGTTCCCGCTTTGCTGGCCGCGTTTTTGTGCCAGCTGCAGGCAGCTGCGCGCCAGGCCGGCCCCGAGCGCGCTCTGCAGCAGCAGCAGACCCGGTTTGATGCGGGGCAGGAAACGATCGAGATCGCTGCTGATCAGCTGGTCGGCCTGTACCGGTACCTGATCGAAACGCACGCTGAAGGTGGCGCTGCCATCGAGAGCCATAAAGCGCGGTGCGGTCTGCAGATGCAGGCCGGGGCTGCGGCAGGGGATCAGGGCCATATGCAGCTGGTCTTCGGTGGCTTCGTTGAAGATGCAGCAGATCAGGTTGTTCGGCGCCAGATTCGATACCCAGGGCAGGGTGCCGCCGATGCGGTAACCGTCGCCGTGGGAAAACCCTCTCAGCGCCATCGGTTCGAGACCGCAGCCTGACTTGAGTGCGTTGGCGATCCCGGAACCTGCCAGCATGTCACCGTCGATCAGCGAGTCGAGATAGCGCTGGCGCACGTCGTCATTGTCGGCGCAGTGCAGATACCAGGCGCAGCTGGCCTGGCTCCAGAGCAGAAAGCCGGTGGTCAGGCAGTAGCCCGAGATCAGTTCCAGGGCCGAGCAGATCGGCTCGAGATCAACCGGGCCGGGGCTGCGCAGCGGCTCGAGCACGCCCAGCCGGCAGATGCGGCGCAACAGACGGGCCGGGTATTCGCCCTGCTGATCGATCAGCAGAGTGCGGGGTTTGAGTTCCGCTTCAAGAAGATGGGTCAGCTCATCCTTAAGGTGCGCCTGCATGACGGTCGAACTCTCTTTTTATGACATGTGCTGTTTGCCCAGCAGTGTAGCAAGGCTCGATGGCCGAGGACGATGCCTGTCGAGGTGATGCAGATCAAGCCAGACCGTTGTTTGGTAATTGCTTATTTTCTGTGGCGGCGGGGCTCTGGCACTGCTGTCACCGGGCTTCTTGATCTGTTATGAAAAAAAATCATAAGCATAGATAAAAAACTTCAATGGGGGCGTCCGTGGCGCTGTGGTACTTAAGGCGCGCCTGATGAGCAATCTCTTATCCCCTCTTCCCTTTTGAACGGAAAGGAACAATAACAATGAGCGAGCAATATACTGCCATGTGGCAGGATCTGAACCTGGACCTGCCTGCCCACGATCTTCTTCTGAACGTCCTCGGCGAAGCCTACCAGAACACCTTTCTGACCCAGGCGAACCGCCCCGAAGGTATGGACTACTTCGATTTCGTGATGAGTGAAGTGCATGGCCTGCGGATCAAGGAACTGGTCGACCTGAAGGCGTCCGGACGCAAGGTGATCGGTGCCTACTGCGTGTTTGTCCCCGAAGAGCTGGTACTGGCCGCCGGTGCCGCCTGTATCGGCCTGTGTGCCGGGGCCGATTTTGCCACCGAAGAGGTGGAGAAGATTCTGCCGCGCAACTCCTGTGCGCTGATCAAGTCCTTTGTCGGCTTCAAGCTGGGCCGTGTCTGCCCGTACATTGAAGTGGCCGACATGATCGTCGGCGAGAACACCTGTGACGGCAAGAAGAAGGCCTACGAGGTGTTCGGTGAATACCTCGACGACAAGCTGTATGTGATGGACATGCCGCAGATGAAGACCATCAACGGTCGTGAACTGCTCAAGGGTGAGTACTGGCGCTTCAAGGAAGCGCTCGAAGCGCTGACCGGCAACAGCATCACCCTGGAAAAACTGCAGCAGGCGACCGAACAGGTCAACGCCAAACGTCGTGCTCTGCATCGTCTGGCTGCCCTGCGTGCCGCCGATCCGGCGCCGATCAGTGGCCTGGATGCGCTGCTGATCAACCAGGTGGCGTTCTACGATGATCCCGAACGTTTTACCGCTTCGGTCAACAAGATCTGTGACGAGCTCGAAGCGCGTGTGGCCGCGGCATCCGGTGCGGCTGCAAAAGGGCTGCCGCGGGTGCTGGTATCCGGTTGCCCGATGGCGGTGCCGAACTGGAAGGTTCCGGCCATTGTAGAAGGCGTCGGTGCCGTGATCGTGGGTGAGGAGTCCTGCATCGGTGAGCGCGGTGCACGTAACCTGACCGATAACACAGCGCAGAGCCTTGAAGCGCAGATGGAAGCGATTGTGGAGCGTTACTTTGCCATCGACTGCGCGATCTTCACGCCCAACCGTTCCCGTATCGATCATGTGCTGGAGATGGTCAAGACCTACAAGGCCGACGCGGTGATCCATTACGGTCTGCAGTTCTGCCAGCCGTATGCCAGCGAAGCGATTTCGGTCGAGCGCGAACTTGAAGCGGCCGGTATCCCCTGCCTGCGGATCGAGACCGATTACAGCCAGGAAGACGTAGGCCAGCTGCGTACCCGTATCGAAGCCTTTGTCGAACTGCTCGACTGATCTGATACGGATCTGGGCCCGCCGCCCCGGCGGCGGGCCTGTTCTCATCCCGACAGAGGAGTACAGCCATGCGAACGGCTGGTTTGGATATCGGCTCGCGCAGTATCGAGCTGGTGGTGGTCGATCAGGGAGAGATCGTGATCAAGCGGCAGGCCGATTCTGGCGTCGATCCGCTGGGACGCATTCGTGAATTGCTGGCAGACGTCGACTATGAGCGGATTGTGGCAACCGGTTACGGACGCAGTCTGTGTGAACTGACCTACGATTTTCCCACGGTGACCGAGATCAAGGCCTACGGTGCGGGCTGCCGTGCCCTGTTCCCGGAAGCGCGGACCCTGCTTGATATCGGTGGCCAGGATACCAAGGTGATCGTACTCGGGCCGACCGGGCGGGTCATGAAGTTCGAGATGAACGACAAGTGTGCCGCCGGCACCGGCAAGTTTCTGGAAGTGATGGCGCGGGCTCTGGATTACCCGATCGAAGCCTTTGGCGCTGCGGCCCTGGGCGCTGATCACAGTGTCGAGATCAGCTCCATGTGCACGGTGTTTGCCGAATCGGAAGTGACCGGGCAGATCGCCCGCGGTGAAGCGCCCGATGCGATTGCGCTGGGGCTGCATCAGGCGATTGCGCGCCGTGCTCTGTCGATGATCCAGCGCCATCGCCAGGCCGGCCCGGTGGTCTTTGCCGGTGGTGTGGCGAACAACCCCTGCATGGTGGCGCTGCTGGCCGAAGCGCTGGATGAACCCCTGCTGGTACCGGATGAACCGGCCTACTGTGGGGCCCTGGGGGCCGCATTGATTGCGGCACGTGAAAACTGAAGTGCAGATAAAAAAGCAGCCCAGCCCCGTTCCTTGTGGGCTGAGCTGTAAAAAACACCTGGATGCCGTTCAGGTGTATAGGGTCAAAACCCGGTGCTAACAGAGCACCTTCAGTCCCCGGTCGCGCAGTACCGCGGCGAGACGCTGTAGCGTCGCCACGTCTGGTACCGGAGTGTCCGCCAGGGGGTAGAGAACGCCCTGCTCGGTCCACTTGTGGGCGCCCAGCGGGTGATAGGGCAGCAGTTCGACCTGCTCCACGTTCCCCAGTGGGGCCAGAAAATCGGCCAGTGCCTCGATGCTGTCGAGGCTGTCGGTGTAGCCCGGGACCACCACATGGCGAATCCAGAGCGGCTGGTTGCGTTCGGCCAGCCAGCGGGCAAAGGCCAGCGGGCGGCGGTTGGAAACACCGGTCAGATCCCGGTGCTGACGTTCATCGAGCTGCTTGAGATCGAGCAGGACCAGATCGGTTGCGTCTATCAGTTCCTCCAGCGTTGGGTCGAGGCGCTGATAGCAGCCGTTGGTATCGAGGCAGCAGTGGATGCCGGCTGCCTGGGCGGCCCGAAACAGGTCGCGCACAAAATGCTGCTGCAGCAGCGGTTCGCCACCGGAAACCGTCAGCCCACCGCCGTTACGCAGGAAACGGCGATATTGCTCAAGTTCACGCAGAATCTGATCGACGCTCACCGCTTCGCCGCCCTCCTGGGGCCAGCTGTCGCGGTTGTGGCAGTATTTGCAGCGCATCATGCAGCCTTGCAGGAACAGCACGTAGCGGATACCCGGGCCATCCAGGGTTCCCATCGATTCGTGAGCAAAGCGGTAGCCGATTGCGGTCATGCGTGTGTCCTCGGTGTGAAAGCCGGGGCAGACCGCTGCGGGTCTACCCCAACTCCTGCAGGTATGCGAAGGGGCGGGGGATGACGGCCCCCGGCCTTCGTTCTTAGATGCGTTGAGTAAATGTCCGGTTGATCACGTCCTCCTGTTGTTCACGGGTGAGTGAGTTGAAACGCACCGCGTAGCCGGAGACGCGAATAGTCAGCTGCGGGTAACGTTCCGGGTGTTTCATGGCATCGATCAGGCGATCGGGATGCATCACGTTGACGTTCAGATGCTGGCCACCCTCACCATCGGCGGCGCACTGGAAGTAGCCGTCCATCAGCCCGGCGAGGTTGTTCTGCTGCACCGCTTCTTCCTTGCCCAGCGCGCTGGGGATGATGGAGAAGGTGTAGGAGATACCGTCGCGAGCGTGTTCGAAGGGCAGCTTGGCCACCGAGGCCA
>CAYWUD010000094.1:0-8000 GCA_964461355.1 uncultured Pseudomonadales bacterium
GGTCAGGATGTAACCATCTTCGGAGATAATAAAGCCCGACCCCAATGACTGACGCGGCTGCGCATTGCCGGGAATCTGCAGATGCGGACCAAAGAAATCACGGAAAATTTCCGGAATCTGCTCCATGTTCGGACCGTACAACGGCGACTGCCCCCGCTTGGGCGCAGTCATCGTGCTGATATTGACCACCGCTGGTGAAGCCTCCTCCACCAGTTCGGTCAACTCGGGAAATCCGGCCGCCTGCAGCGGTCGTACCAGCAGCGACAGCAGAAAAAGGAATCCAACCAGCGGTAACGCAGTTCGCTTCTGCATATGAGTTCCCCTCATCCTTTCAGGAAGATCAAAAAAACGCCTGCACCCTATACGGCAGACGCGCTTCGCGTTCAGCCGGTGACGATCAGTGCAGCACCGGGCTCTATCGATATGACTTCAGGCTCCAGCGACTGTATCAGGCTCTGCCGTTTTCCCGCGCGATACACGCCCCAGAAGGCAAGCCCCAACGCTATCAGCCCCGAAAGCACCATCATCGGCTCGCTCCAGCCCAGCCCATAAGCGCCCCAGATACCGAGCATCAGCGCCAGCAGCGGCCACACATAAACCAGCAGCGAACCCTGCACCACGGCCTGTTCGGCGATACCGATCACCACCCGATCGCCCACCGTGACCTTGTCGCTGCAACGGGCACGGATATAGGCGCTATCACAGGTATTCTGCAGCCTGTCGAGCAGGGCATGGCCACAACCGGCGCGCGCACTGCAGGCGCTACAGGTACTCAAACGACGTGTACGCACCCACACCGCACCGGGTTCCACTTCCACCACTTCACCCCGTTCCTGCAGCATTGTGCGCCTCCTCGCTCAGGGCTCGGCTCGGGCCAGCGTATTGGCCTGCACGCTGACCGCAATACGCTCAGCCGTGCCCAGCGGAATTTCTCCGACCACGGTCACCAGAAAGTACTGACCCTGATGGAACATCACCTTGGACAGAACCGATGTCGCGCCCTGACGCTGACGTGCATCGTTAAGCACCGGATCCTGATTGGCTTCGACAAAGATGGAAAAGTGGGCCAGACCATCGGAGAAACTGAGTGCACTGACCGGCTGATCGGTGACCCGGCTGGGCTGCTGCCCCTGCCGGGTAAGTTCAAACCCCTCGGGCACCCAGCTCGCCTGCCAGGGTAAAGGCTCGCCGGCCTCGGCTACGGTATCCTCGGCATTGCTGGCCGGCTGAGGCTGCTGATGTCTGGCAGCAACCGCATCGAGTTCGGTACTAAACTCGGTAAACTGCATCCGCTCCAGCACGCCCGACTCGGCATCGATGACCAGATTCTTGAGTAACAGACCGGTTTCACGATCGAGCCACAGACGCATGCCGTAGCGATTGCGATCTTTCGGCACCACATCGACCACCACGGCGGCCCGGCCGGCAACCCGATCATCTCCACCGAGATCAAAACGGTAGTAACTCTGTAGGCGCTCGGGCATTGCCCAGCTCTGTCCCAGGCGACCTAGATCCGGAGCCAGTGACTGCGAACCGGCCTGATCCGGCGCACGGTAGTAAAGCTGCTGTCCCTGACGAATCAGGGCCCGCTCGGGGCCATCGAGATACTCGAGATGATCACGCACGCCGGCGTCATCGACACGGTGCTGCAGGCGCAGACTGTGCAGCAGGCCGTTACGCTGCTCATGGATGAAGGTGCCCTGATAACTCTGCTGCCGCTGGGCCTGCTCCATACGCTCGAGCCAGACCAGCGCATCGGAAGACTCTGCCAATGTCAGGGCCGGCCAGAGCAGCCCCCCAACGAGAAAAGAACGCCAAGCTACCATCGAACTGCCTTAATCAGCGTGCATCAAAACTGGCGACCCGGGCAAAGGGGAGCGCCCCCTGAGCACTGGTCAGAACGGTCTGCGCCGTGTGCTGGCGCATGTAGGATTCAACCCGCTGTGCCTGACGCCAATGTGATTGCGCCAGACGATCCTGATCTGCCACGCTTGCCGGGCTTGTGCCCTGCACATCAAGGCCGGCCAGCAGGCTCTGGGCACCGATCGGTGATGTCGGAGCCACCTGAGTACGAATACCGGCATCCGCAACCAGCGCAGGCTGACCGAGATCGGCACGGTTATAGGTATTGACCCCGAGAATAACAGCCAGGGTAACACTGGCAGCCACGGCGGCACGCGCCAGCGGACGCTGCCAGAAACGGATATCGGAACCGGCTACGGCGGCAGAGACATCAGCACCGTCCTGCAGTACATCCAGATCTTCGGCCTCGATCCGGGCACGAATGCGCCCACTGAGATCTATGCCGGCAAAAGCCGTGTGCTCTTCACGCAGCAGTTCGCCCTGCAGCTGATAGCGAAAGGCCTGCTCGCAGAGTGCGGCATCTTCCAGGCCCCGCACAACACGGCGCAGCTCGAACTCGCTGGCTTCCCCGTCAAGCGCGGCGCTGAGCGCTTCTCCCAGGCTGTTATCGGTCATCGACTGTCCCATCTTGTTAGGTCTCTTTTCTGAGCTGATCCGCTTTAACCGGCCTGCTGTCTGAGCAGCGGAGCCAGTTCTCGATCGATCGCTTCTCGCGCCCGGAAAATGCGCGAACGCACCGTTCCTACCGGACATTCCATCACCGTGGCGATCTCGTCATAACTCATGCCGTCGAACTCGCGCAGGCTGACCGCCATCCGCAGCTCTTCCGGTAACTGTTTGATTGTGCGATACAGCGTTTGTTCCAGCTGATCACGCATCATGCGCTGTTCCGGACTCGCAATATCCTGCAGCCCTTCGGCACCGTCATAGAACTGCGCCTCCTCCGCGTCGATATCCGAGTCCGGCGGCCGACGATTACGGGCCACCAGATGGTTCTTGGCGGTATTGACAGCAATTCGGTACAGCCAAGTGTAAAAGGCACTGTCACCACGAAACTTGCCCAGCGCCCGGTACGCCTTGATAAAGGTTTCCTGGGCGACATCCTGCACCTCCTGGTGATCCTGGATGTAACGACTGATCAAGCCCATGATCTTGTGCTGATACCTGACTACCAACAGATCGAAGGAGCGCTTGTCCCCTTTTTGAAAGCGCTCCACCAACTGCTGGTCGCTGGCCTTGCCCGTCATCATCGATCGCTCCGACAGTGTCCTGTGGTACCTGTCCAGCTGGATGACTGAAGGCCCGTACTAAGTTCTGCAGTTATGACCATAGGTTCAGAAAAAAGTTCTTATAACCGGTTAACAACAAAATGATCTCCTGATTAATGGGGCTTTTACCGACAAAGATCAAGTCAGTAACAACCGACCCCGAGGCTTTGACCCCCCGGCTATTACTGTATACTCGGCCTTGGCCGAACCCGGTTCGGCCCATCCGCTATTGCTGCATATTTATCCCACCGGAGCAGGTGTAAAGGAGTCTTAATGCCGCAGGTTCATGATTACGATGTATTGGTGATCGGCAGCGGTGCCGCCGGACTGACATTGGCCCTGCAACTCGCGCCCAAAATGCATGTCGCCGTGCTCAGCAAGGCGCGTCTTTCTGCCGGCTCGACCTACTGGGCCCAGGGCGGCGTTGCAGCCGTGCTCGATGCCACCGACAGTGTCGAAAATCATGTGCAGGATACCCTGATCGCCGGTGGCGGCCTGTGCCGCGAAGATGCAGTCCGCTTTACCGTCGAGCACGGCAAGGAGAGTATCCAGTGGCTGATCGATCTGGGCGTACCCTTTACCCCGGCCACCGATGACCGCGGCCATGAGTTCCACCTGACCCGTGAAGGCGGCCACAGCCACCGACGCATCATTCATGCTGCCGACTCCACCGGGCGCGCCATCTCCACCACGCTGCTCGATCTGGCGCAGGCCGCCGAGAATATCGACCTGCTTGAAAACCGTCTGGCGATCGATCTGATCACCGAACAGCGCCTGGGACTGCCCGGCAACCGCTGCGTCGGCGCCTACGTGCTGGACCTTGGCCGCGACAAGGTCGATCTGTTTCGGGCCCGGTTTGTGGTTCTGGCCACCGGCGGTGCGAGCAAGGCGTATCTCTATACCAGCAATGTCGACAGCGCCAGCGGTGACGGCATTGCCATGGCCTGGCGCGCCGGCTGTCGTGTGGCCAACATGGAGTTCAACCAGTTCCACCCGACCTGCCTGTACCACCCGCATGCGCGTGCGACCCTGATCAGCGAAGCCGTCCGTGGCGAAGGCGGTCGTCTGCTGCTGCCCGATGGCACCCGCTTCATGGACCGCTTTGACGCACGCGGCGAACTGGCCCCCCGGGATATTGTCGCCCGCGCCATCGACCATGAAATGAAGCGGCTCGGCAGCGACTGCGTCTATCTCGACATCAGTTACAAGCCGAAGGATTTTATCCTCGCCCACTTCCCCTTTATCCATGAAAACTGCCTCAAGTACGGCATCGACATCACCCGCGAGCCGATTCCGGTTGTGCCCTCGGCGCACTACACCTGCGGCGGCGTCATGGTCAATCACAAGGGGCAGACCGATGTGCCGGGGCTGTATGCCATCGGCGAAACCAGCTTTACCGGCCTGCACGGTGCCAACCGTCTGGCCAGCAACTCGCTGCTCGAATGCATCGTCTACGGCCGTGCCGCTGCACAGGACATTCTGGCGCAGGACCAGCAGATCAGCGCACCCTGCACCCTGCCCCAGTGGGACGAAAGTCAGGTCACCGATTCCGATGAAGATGTCGTCATTGCGCACAACTGGGAAGAATTGCGTCGGTTCATGTGGGACTACGTCGGCATCGTGCGCACCACCAAGCGCCTGACCCGCGCCTACCACCGCATCCAGATGCTGCAGGCCGAAATCCACGAGTTCTACAGCAACTACAAGGTCAGCAACGACCTGATCGAGCTACGCAACCTGGCACAGGTGGCCGAACTGATTATCCGCTGCGCCCTCGAGCGCAAGGAAAGTCGCGGGCTGCATTACACTCTGGACTATCCGGACAAGCTGCCCGAAGCCCGGGACAGTGTGCTCACACCCGACCATTATCGCCCGCGTCAGGACTGACCGCGCCCTGCCGCTGCAGACGCAGCAGCACACGCAGACGGCGCAACTGATCGGCGTCTGCACAATCGGCCGGCAGCAACAGCTGCCGGCTTCGCCCCTCCAGCCTGAACTGCAACATCATCCAGCCCGGCCAGAGCCGGCTGCCGGGCAAGAGTTCGGCATCACGCCAGGTCGCATCCGCCACCTCACGCAGCTGAAAACGCCCCGCTGTCCAGCGCAGGCCACAGATCCTCTGCCCGGCATCACGCGCCAGATCATGTCGCCAGTACCAACCACTCCAGATGCAGAGCGCGCCTGCAGCGAGCAGCTGCAGCCACACGGGCAGCGCCGCAACAAAAATAGCCAACAGTGCAAGACCGTTGGCTATCCAGAACATCCACTGCACGTGCCGTGATGGCACAAGACTCAGCTCATGAAACAGTGCTGGGGTCGAGTTCGGTACGGGCATAATCAAGGACAATATCAATAATGCGTTTGAAGGCTTCAGGCGGGGTTTCACGCTGCATGAACCAGGCAAACAGCTCCTGATCCTCGGCCTGCAGCAGCTCCTTGTAGCTCTGCTGATCCGCCGGCTCCATCTGCGGAAAGGCTTCCTGTACAAAAGGGATCAACAGTACATCGAGCTCGCGCATTCCACGACGGCTGCTCCAGAACAGTTGGTTGAGTTCTTCCGGGGAGATCATGGGCACATATCCTGTGGTGCAAAAAGTGCTGATAATGCGACAAACCCGGCCGCCCCACCAGCCCCGAACCGCGCAAAACCGGGCCATTACCCTACTAACTGCAGGGCTGCATTGATTTTAGACATGCTCTATCATGCGCGCAGATTCACTGCTACGTGTTGATGAGGTCTTCATGAGCCATTGGCAACCGGTTATCAGCGCGCTCGCCACCGCCGAGCGCACCCAGACGCAATCCTGCTGTATTCCTCTGGCTCATCTGGCCTGTGTCGATATCGATGGCGATCAGACCGACAGCCTTCTGCAGGGCCAGCTGACCTGCAATCTGAAAAGCATCGATAAAACCCACTGGAGCATGGGCGCCCACTGCACGCCCAAGGGGCGCATGATCAGCAATTTTTTGCTGCACCGCACCGCTACAGGCTGCCGTCTGGTGCTCAGTGCCGACCTCTGCGCAACGCAGACCCAGGCTCTGGGCAAGTACAGCCCGCTGTATCGCGGCGCGGCAATGGTCAAGGATCGCAGCGAAGAGCTGCTGGGCATCGGCCTGATCGGCGCCGACGCCCTGGCCCAGCTCAGCCAGGAACCATTGCCGCTGCCAGAAGCGGGTGAACAGCTCAGCGCAGGCGCGCTGCACCTGATCCGCATGCCCGATGACGAGCGCCTGATGATCTGGGGGCCCCACGACGAAATTCAGGCACTCTGGAGTCGTCTCAGCGCCCGGATTACGCCCGCCCTGCCCGAGCGCTGGCAACTGGCCGAAATTCAGCAGGGCCGCGCTCTGGTCATCCAGTCACTGAGCGATCGTTTTATCCCGCAGCAACTCAACCTGGATCAGATCGGCGGCGTCAGCTTTAACAAGGGCTGCTATACCGGGCAGGAGATCGTGGCTCGCCTGCAATACCGCGGCAAACAGAAAAACCACCTGCACCGCCTGCTGATCCAGGCAACCGACCTGAGCAGCGGCACCCTTCTGCTCAGAACCGACAACAACGAGGAAGCCGGCGAACTGATCAATACGGCAGCGTTTGATTCGACCCACACCGAAGCACTGGCCCTGATCCGTGACAGCGACCTTGAAAACAGCAAAATTCGTCTAGCAGAAACGGATGCAGAGGCAGTCAGTCTGCTCGAGTTCCCCTATACTGTCGTGAACGATTAAACGTTCCCAAAGGCGCACCGTCAGCGGCCTGCGCCTTGCTACTCCCCCCGATAAAGGAACCGAATTGATGAGCAACGCCGAGCAGATTTATGCCGACCTGTCCGCCGCGATCGAAGAGGATCGCCTGATTCTGCCCACCATGCCGGAAGCCGCACTGCGGGTGCGTGAGGTTGCCGAATCCCCCGACTCCTGCATTGCCGACCTGTGCGAGGTCATCTCCCAGGATGCCGCACTGACAGCCCGAATCATCAAGGTGGTGAACTCTCCGCTGATGCGCGCCAGCCGCGAGATCAAGGATCTGCAAAGCGCCGTCAACCGTCTGGGCATGAAATACACCTGCAACCTGGCCACCGGCCTGGCCATGGAACAGATGTTCCAGGCAACCGATGACAACATCGACCGAATGATGCGCACGACCTGGACCAGCAGCACCGAAATCGCCGGTATCTGCTACGCCCTGTGCAAGGAGTTCACCAAGCTCAAACCCGATCAGGCGCTGCTGGCGGGCCTGATGCACAAGATCGGCATCCTGCCGATCCTCACCTATATCGAGGAATTCGGCGGCCCGACCGACAGCTTCAGCCTGCAATCGCTGGTAGAGACCATCCACCCGCGTCTGGGTAGCAAGATCCTGCGTACCTGGGACTTCCCGGAAGAGATCGCCATGGTGCCCGAAGCCTACGCCGACTTCAGCCGCGACTCCGGTGATGCCTGCTACGCCGACCTGGTCACCGTAGCCAGCCTGCACCAGCTGGCTGACACCAACCACCCCTGGACCGAGCTGGACTGGAGCCAGATCCCGGCCTTCCGCAACCTCGGCATCGATCCGGCATCGCTGTCCGAAGAAGAGGATCTGTCCGCCGAGATGGAAGCCGCGTTGGCTCTTATGGCCGGCTTACCGCCAACCCGCCACAAAAAAAAGCCACCCGAGGTGGCTTTTTTTGTGTTGGGCGATCACTTCTGCTTTTTTTTCGCCTTCTTGTGGCCTTTGCCCGGATTGTCCGAACCCTGCACGCTGCGATTATCCGCGGCGGCCTTGCTCGAGCCACAGCGCTCGCTCTGCATCTTCAAGCCGCCGGCTTCAAGGGCCACACAGTCACGCCCGAGCTCAAAGCCATCAGCAGAGACCGACAGACCGGC
>CAYWUD010000095.1:0-7986 GCA_964461355.1 uncultured Pseudomonadales bacterium
TCGCCTTGTCGTCCTGCAAGGGACGATGTACTCGGATTGGCTATCGTCAAGATGTAGCGCGACGTTAGTGAAAAAATAAACGCGCGACAATCGTATTTTTTACCCTGGCTGGATCAATAGATACCGGGTTTGACGACGGGTTTTTATCTAGGCATCTGAGGGGTATGTAAGTGCTGACCTGTAGGTACAAAAATCACATCCATAGGGTTTTGGGCGCGCAAAAAAAGCACAAAAAAGGGCGATTTCGGATCGCCCTTTTTTTGTGGGTGTGCAGGTGCTCAGTAGCGCGTGGTGAGCAGCAGGTGCAGGAGCTGCTCGTAGCCGCCGTTGCCCAGTGCGTATTCCATGGCGTGGTGATCGGTGCGGGAGAATTCCGGCACATCGACACGAACGAAGTAGGGCTCGTGTTCGGCATCGAGCACGTGCAGCGGCGGTACTTCCAGAATGGCGTGGGTGCAGGCGGGCAGATCCACCGGAGCAAAACCTTCCCAGGTCACCTGGCGACGGTCGGCTTCGATCTCGGCCAGAATGGCGTTACGCGCCTTGGAACTGATCAGCCATACGCCCCAGGCAAAGTAGGACACCAGATTGGTAGCCAGCGGTACCTTGTTGTCGGGGTTGAGCTGGCGCCAGTGGCCGTACTGCTTGAAGTACCCCCCCAGAAGGCGATTGAGAATACGGATCAGCGGCATGCTGTTGGCCGATTCGTATTCGATGTTGAGCATCAGCGTTTTTTCCGGCTTCTGGCCCGGATTCTGGAAGATATCGGCCAGGTAGTTGAACAGGGTCTTGAAGCCCTCTTCGTTGGTCGACAGATCGGTACGCAGGTACTCGAGAAAGAGCTGAGCCTTGGGGGCGTCCTTGGTGTCATCCGGGGTCAGGCCCCAGCCGTTCCACAGGTTCAGGTCATCATTGACATGGGCGTCGGCGCCCGGAGCAAAGGTCAGGCCCTGAGCATAGGCAGTCGGCTGGCGCAGTTGGGCATAGCGCAGGCTGCCGGGGCTGACTCGGATCCACTGCGGCTGCAGTTCGTCGTTGACCTCATGGCTGAGCGCCATCACCGAAGGGGTGCCCAGACCGTTAATCTGGGTGGCACGACGGGTTTCGCTGGAAACTTGGGACCCTTGAGTCGGGATTTGCTCACTCATTGCTGACCTCTGTCTGGTTTGAATCGGCACGCTCTGCCTGTTGGCCTGTCAATAGACTAGGCGGCGAATGCCGCCCTGCACAGGGCGCAGATCCTGTTCTGCTGATGCTTGATTTATATCAATTCTGAAATGCGGAAGAAAGCATTTTGCGGCGTCCTGAATACGCAGTGCTGTGCCTAGCGGCTGGCGTCGATGCGGTTATGCGGTCCCATCCGCTCAATGATCCACAGCCGCGTGGCGCCAATGACCGCTGCCGGCATGAACAGCAGGTTGAGCAGCGGCACCATCATGCCCAGCAGTACCAGAGCGCCGAAGCAGAAACACTGCCAGCGGTTTGCGCGCATTTCGGCAAGCATCTGGTTGAAGCTGACCTTCTGGTTGTCGGCGACATAGTCGAAATACTGGATCGCCATCATCCAGGCACTGAAGAGCGCCAGCAGGAGCGTGGCGATCAGGTTGATGCCGGGAATCAGACTGAGCAGCAGCAGGGCGATAAACCGCGGCAAAAAATACAGCAGCAGCTGGCCGATCCGGGCCAGGGTGCGCGGCAGCAGAATCAGCAGTTCGCGCCAGCCGTCCTCGTCGCTGACGCTTTGGCCGCGCAGACGGCGCTCGACCACTTCGGCCAGAAGAGCGTTGAAGGGGGCGGCGATGATGGAGGCGACCAGGGTAAAGCCGAAAAAGATCAGCACCAGAATGGCAAAGCCGAAAATCAGCGTAAACAGCCCCTGAATGATCCAGGCGATCCAGTCGAAATAGAGCAGCCAGTCCGGCAGCGTGGCGAGCAGGCGCTCGAGCAGCTGGCCGAACTGGGTGACCATCAGAGCGATGGCGCCGGCAAACAGCAGTGTGTTGATCAGCAGGGGAATCCACACATAGCGCCGCAGGCCCGGTTCGTTGAGCATCCGGATGCCGTCCATCAGATAGGTTCCGGCCTGGATCGAGCGTTGCACCATAAGAATACTCCTTGCCTGTGCGGTGTCCGTTGCGGGGATAAGTCCCCTTAATCAGGGCCATTGATATTATTAAATTCTGTCCCGTACTGGCTATCGCTAGGCTAGCGATCCCAGGCCCATTACACTGGTCGTAACCTTTTTTCATACGCTGCATGTTGCCGGCGTATGCTGTTTTTTTGTGCTTTCAAGGAGCCTGCCATGAGCGAAGTCCGTCATAGTCGTCTGCTGATTCTCGGGTCCGGACCGGCCGGTTACACCGCGGCGGTCTACGCCGCCCGTGCCAACCTCAACCCGGTGCTGATTACCGGGATGCAGATGGGCGGTCAGCTGACCACCACTACCGAAATCGAGAACTGGCCCGGTGGTACCGCCGACCTGCAGGGCCCGGGGCTGATGGAACAGATGCGCGAGCATGCCGAGCGTTTCGAGACCGAGATCGTTTTCGATCATATCCACAAGGCCGACCTGTCCCAGCGTCCGTTCCGCCTTGAAGGTGATCAGACCTATACCTGTGATGCCCTGATCATCGCCACCGGCGCCAGCGCGCGTTACCTCGGGCTGGAGTCGGAAGAGGCGTTCAAGGGCCGTGGCGTTTCTGCCTGTGCAACCTGTGACGGGTTCTTCTATCGCAAGAAGGAGGTAGCCGTGATCGGTGGTGGTAATACTGCGCTCGAGGAAGCGCTGTATCTGTCCAACATCTGTTCCAAGGTGTACCTCATCCACCGTCGTGACAGTTTCCGTGGCGAGAAGATCCTGCAGAAAAAACTGAGCGAAAAGGTCGAAGCCGGCAAGATCGAGCTGGTGCTCAACGCCACCCTCGACGAGGTGCTGGGCGATGATGCCGGTGTCACCGGCGTACGTGTGCGCGACAGCCATGGCGCGACCCGCGAGATCGAACTGATGGGTGTCTTTGTGGCCATCGGTCATACGCCGAACACCGAGCTGTTTACCGGTCAGCTGGAGATGGACAACGGTTATATCCGGGTCAAGAGCGGTCTGGCGGGCAATGCCAGTGCGACCAGCATTCCCGGTGTGTTCGCCTGTGGCGACGTGATGGACCAGCACTACCGTCAGGCGATCACCTCCTCCGGCACCGGCTGCATGGCGGCACTGGATGCCGAGCGTTACCTCGAGCAGCAGGACTGACGGCTCGCCGGGTACCCAAAAGGGCCGCAGATGCGGCCCTTTTTGCTGTCGCTGCGTCTGCCTCTGCCTCAGCGAATGAACTGATCGACCAGCGCCTGCTGGCGGCCGGTCTGGACGCCGAGATCGCCGGCCAGTTGTTCGGTTTCCTGGGCCAGTGACGCGGTGCGATCGGCATGTTCGCTGATCACCGTGATATTGCGGCTGATTTCAGTGGCCACGCTGCTCTGCTGGTCACTGGCGGTGGCAATCTGCACGCTCATGCTGGCGATCTCGTCGATGGCCAGATCGATCGCGCCCAGCGCATCGTCGCAGCGGGCCAGCTGATCGACCTGATCGCCGGAGCGGCGTTTGCTTTCCTCCATCGCCTGTACCACCGCTTCGGTGCCCTGCTGCAGGTTCAGGATCATGCGTTCGATTTCGGCTGTCGATTCCTGCGTGCGCTGAGCCAGAGTACGCACTTCGCCGGCGACCACGGCAAAGCCGCGCCCGTGTTCTCCGGCCCGTGCGGCCTCGATCGCTGCGTTCAGCGCCAGCAGGTTGGTCTGTTCGGCCACATCCTTGATGACATCGAGCACGGCACCGATCGCGCGGCTGTGGTCGACGAGGTCGGTGACCCGCGTGGTGGCACGGTCGATTTCGCCCACCAGTCGATCGTTGGCGGCGATGGTGGCCTGCGCAATCCGGCGGCTGTCGCCGGTCAGTTGCAGGGCCTGTGCGGCCTGGGCAGAGGTGCGTTCGCAGCTCTGCGCAACCTCCTGAATGGACGCACTCATCTCTTCGATGGCGGTAACCAGCTGATGGATTTCACCCTGCTGCTGCTCGGCGCCGCGGGCGGTCGACTGCATCAGGGCGCCGGCGTGATCGACGGCCTGCTGGATGCGGGCACTGGAATCCTTGACCCGGCCGAGAATGCTGCGCAGTTCCGAGTGTTTCATCTGCAGCGCCAGTTCGATCTGTCCCAGCTCGTCGCGCTGGCCGGTATAGATATGCTGCATCAGCGGATTATCGAAGACGGTTCGCGCCTTGTGCTGCAGGCGGGTCAGGCGGCCCAGTCCGAGGCGCAGCAGCAGCGCGCTGAGTCCGAGCGAAGTACCCAGAGCCAGCGTCAAGCCGAGTGCCTGCTGGGCTCCCTGCCAGAGGGCAAAACCGGCCAGCGGCAGCCAGCCCAGAGCGGTCAGCAGAAACAGGCGCAGCGCCAGCGGCAGCGCAGGACCGCGCAAGGCTCGCGGGGTGCGTCCCTGATTGAGCTCGGCATAGGCGCGCTCGGCTCGGGCAACGGCATCGGCGGGGGGAATAAAGCGTACCGACTGGTACTCCACCCGCTCGCCGGTGCCATCGGTGATCGGCATGACATAGGCGTCGACCCAGTAGTGATCACCGTTCTGGCAGCGGTTCTTGACGATGCCTTTCCAGGGGCGGCCGGACTTGAGGTACTGCCACAGGTTGGCAAAGGCCGCCGGCGGCATGTCCGGATGACGGATAACATTGTGACTGCGCTCGAGCAGCTGCGCATCGGTGAATTCGGCAATACGGCAGAAGTCGTCGTTGACGTAGCGGATAGTGCCTTTGAGGTCGGTGGTCGAAAGAATGTTGTCGCGAGAGGAGAACTTTTTTTCGCGCCCGGTGACCGGCTGATTGTTTTTCACTACAGATCTCTCCGGAGGGAAGGCGAGTACAACGGTGAAACAGCGGTCTAGTTTATGGCCACGAAAGTGAACGGCAAGTGTAGTTTTGATGAATGTATGCGGGATGGGGAAAGGTGCGCGCACCGGTGGCCCGGCGCGCGCAGGGACTCAGCGGACGAACTGATCGACCAGCCCCAGTTGGCGTTCGGCCTGGCGGCCGAGGGCGCGGGTCAGTTCGTGGGCTTCCTGAGCCAGGCGCACGGTGTCGTCGGCCTGACTGCTGATGGTGGTGATGTTCTCGCTCACCTCGCTGGCTACGCAGCTTTGCTGTTCGCTGGCGGTGGCGATCTGGGTACTCATGTTGGCGATGCCTTCCACCGCTTCGTCAATCCGTGCCAGCGCGCCGCTGAACAGGTTGAGCTGTTCGACGCTGTGGTTGGAGGCCTGTTTGCTCTGTTCCATCGCCGTGACCGCCTGACGCGTACCCTGCTGGATCTTGGCGATCATCTGCTCGATCTCTTCGGTGGAGGCCTGGGTGCGCTGGGCCAGAGTGCGGACTTCGTCGGCGACCACGGCAAAACCACGCCCCTGCTCACCGGCCCGGGCCGCTTCGATCGCGGCGTTGAGCGCCAGCAGGTTGGTCTGTTCGGCGACCGACTTGATCACGTCGAGGACCGAGCCGATCTCCTGACTGCTCTGCGCCAGCTGTTGCACGATGGTGGTGGCGCCGTCGATTTCACCCACCAGGCTGTTGTTGCTGGCAATGGTGTCGCGCGAGATGCCGCGGCTCTCTTCGGTCAGTGCCCGGGCGCGGGCGGCGTGTTCCGATGAGGCTTCGCAGTTGCGCGCCACTTCCTGAATGGAGGCACTCATCTCCTCGACTGCGGCGACCAGCTGGTGGATCTCGCTCTGCTGGCGCTGGGCGCCCTGGGTGGCGTTCTGCATCAGGGACTCGGAGGACGCGCAGGCTCCTTGAATCTGCTCGCTGGAGTCCTTGACCCGGCCGAGAATGCTGCGCAGTTCCGACTCCTTCATTTTCAGCGCCAGTTCGATCTGGCCCAGTTCGTCGCGCTGACCGGTGTAGATGTACTGCATCAGTTCGTTATCGAAAATGGCGCGGGCCTTTTCTTTCAGGCTGCGCAGGCGGCCAAGGCCAAGATGCAGTAAGGCGGCGGTCAGCGCCAGAGAGCCGAGTGTACCGAGCGCCAGAGCGCCTGCGGCCTGCGGGGCTTGCCACGCAGCAGCACCGAGCAGCGGCAGCAGGCCGATGGCTCCCAGCAGGGTCAGTTTCAGTGCCACAGGCAGTACCGGACCGCGCAGTGCTCTGGGCGGCTTTTTCTGATTGAGATCACGATAGACCGCTTCGGCGCGGGCGACCTCGGCCGCCTCGGGAATAAAGCGCACCGACTGATACTGATAGGGATGGCCCTGCTGATCCTTGATCGGCATGACGTAGGCATCGACCCAGTAGTGATCCCCGCTGGCGCAGCGGTTCTTGACGATCCCCTTCCAGGGCGTACCGGCTTTGAGGAATTTCCACAGGTTGGCAAAGGCCGCTTCGGGCATGTCCGGGTGGCGGATGACGTTATGGTTGCGATCGACCAGCTGTTCGCGCTCGAACTCGGCGATTTTGCAGAAATCGTCGTTGACGTAGCTGATGACGCCCTTGAGATCGGTGGTCGAGAGCAGGTTGTCGCGGGGGGAAAAGCGTTTTTCGCGGCCGGTTACCGGTTGGTTGTTCTTCACGATCTGTCCTCCAGAACTGCAGGGGGCGTTAAACTGAGTCTTTTACTCAGGTTAATACGTCTGTTGTGTGATTGGCGAGTTCTTTATTGCCAGCGGGTGCAATGACGTGCGGCGGGGATTCTGGCAGGCTTGGGGGCAGCAAAAGGACGTTGGACCAAGCGATGATGAACGATATTCATGACCTGGAACTCCTGGTCAAGGCACATACCCCGATTGTAGTAATCGAATCCTGGGATGAGTCCCGGGTGCTTGAACTGCTGACCCGTCTGGCCATGCGCTGTCAGCAGGGGCTGCAGGTGTGGTCGGTGACCGAAGGGCTGCACCGGCTGGGCTTCGGGCATCAGATGGATGGCGAACAGACCCGCCAGCCCGAGCAGATGCTGCGTGCCATCAAGCAGAATCAGGAGCCGGGTTTCTATGTGCTCTGTGATGTGCATCCCTACCTCAAGGACGAACCGATCAATGTGCGGCTGATGAAAGAGATTGCGATGCAGCACGCTCAGCAGCGCCAGACCCTGATTCTGCTCAGTCATCAGCTGGAACTGCCGCCGGAACTCAAGCGTTTCAGTGCACGCTTCGCGCTGTCATTGCCGAGCGATGAGCAGCTCGAGCAGCTGATTCGTGAGGAGGCGGCGAGCTGGACGCGTCAGCATCGCGGGCGGCGGGTGCGTACCGACAATCGTACCCTGCAGCGGATTCTGGCCAACCTGCGCGGGTTGGCGCTGCCTGAAGCGCGCCAGCTGGTCCGTGCGGCAATCATCGATGACGGGGCGTTGACCTGTGAAGATCTGCCGGAGATGAATCGGGCCAAGTTCGCCCTGATGGATATGGAGAGTGTGCTCAGCTTCGAATACGACCTGGCCAACTTTGCCGACCTCGGCGGGCTTTCGAACCTCAAGGCCTGGCTGCGGCTGCGTCAGCAGGCCTTTGACGAGGGCGGGGCGGATCAGCCCAAGGGCGTATTGCTGCTCGGCGTTCAGGGCGGCGGCAAGAGCCTCGCGGCGAAAGCGGTGGCCGGGCTCTGGGGGCTGCCACTGCTGCGACTCGATTTCGGTACCCTGTACAACAAGTTTTTCGGCGAGACCGAGCGCAATCTGCGCGAGGCGCTGCAGATGGCGGAACTGATGTCGCCCTGCGTGCTCTGGCTCGACGAGATCGAGAAGGGGATTGCGACCGGTGACTACGACAGCGGCACCTCGCGCCGTTTGCTCGGTACCCTGCTGACCTGGATGGCCGAGCGGCGCAAACCCGTATTCATGGTGGCGACCGCCAACGATATCAGTCAGCTGCCTCCGGAACTGATGCGCAAGGGACGCATGGACGAGATCTTCTTTGTCGATCTGCCCGAAGCCGAGGCGCGCCGTG
>CAYWUD010000096.1:0-7979 GCA_964461355.1 uncultured Pseudomonadales bacterium
CCTGTTCGACCCGGTAGAAAATACCGTCCCAGGCCAGATGGGTCAGATCCGGCAGCGCGTCATGGCTGCCATCGATCTGGTGCTGCAGCGAACGCGCCATCGCCGCGCGCAGACGCTCGACGAACTGCGGCCGCTCGGCCGCTGCGGGCCGGTCCACCTGCTCCAGGGTCGGCAACGGCACCTCGATAAAGCGACTTGAGGCGCTGATCTCCTCGCCCAGCCACTCGGGCACGCCATGCAGTTCGGAGCTGACCACCGCCAGACCGCAGGAAAGCGCCTCGGCCAGTACCAGCGGCAACCCCTCGAAAAACGAGGGCAGCACGAAAATGTCACAGCGGTTGAACAGCTCGGCCAGCCGGTCCTGAGGCAGCATGCCGACGTAGGTGGCATCGTCCAGGGCATCGATCTGTGCCAGCAGCGCTTCGGCCTCGGCCCCCTGACCGCTACCGGCCAGATGCAGGTGCAGCTCGACCCCTTCGGGCCGCTCCAGCGCGGCAAAGGCCTCCAGCAGGCAGCTGACGCCCTTGGCTTCGCTGAGCTTGCCGGCGTAGACGAAATCGACACTGTCACGCCAGCACGGCTCGGCTGAAGGTTTGAAGATGCGCCGATTGAACCCGTTACCGATCACGCTGATCCGCTCGGCCGGCAGGCCGAGCCAGTCACCGATCTCAAGCTGCTGCGCACGATTGAGCGCCAGCACCCGATCAAGCCGCCCCAGGGAAGTACGCACGCGCTCGGCCAGCGCCGGCAGCTGCTGCTTCTGGCGCAGGTCGGTGCCGTGACAGAGACCGACCACCGGCAGGGAACCGGCGCAGCCGAGCTCGGCGACCACCTCGGTCGCGGTGGCGGTCAGCAGCCAGAGGTGATGACTGATGATCAGGTCGGGGGCAAAGTCACCGATAGCGCGGCGCAGCGTCGCCCGATAGGCCGTCAGCAGCTGTTCGAGCTGCACCTCGTCCAGATCGCGGTAGCGGCTGCTGCGGTAGGGCATGATGTCGCTCATTCCCGGTACCGGGAACGGCAGCTCCGGGCTGTCGAAGACCATCGCATAACCGTGTTCGGCCGCCACACCGGGCAACCGGCATTCCAGCCCTGCCGGCACACCGACGACCGCCGCCTGGGGATAGTTGCGGTGGCTGAAGTAGGCCAGCATGTTCTCAAGGTACACGCCACTGCCGGTATTGCCGGGAATCTGGGCCAACAGATGTAAAACACGCATCACTCTTTCCCCCTACAGCACTTCGGCCAAGCCTAGCCGATCCGTACCGCGCCGCCCATCAGCCCTTGTGCGTATCGCCAGCCCGCGGCGGCCTCTGCGGCAAAGCTTCGGGCGGAGTACACTCAGGGGTACGTACAGCCCGCCTGTCTGCCGATCGGAGCGCCCATGAGCCGTCTTGAACCGCTATGCCTGCATCTGCACCTGGACGCTGATGCCGCCCAGCTCCAGCGCCTGGAAACCCAGCTCCGGCTGCTGGACCCGGCCGCCAGTCTGAGCTTCGACCCGGCCAGCCGCCGCCTGCACCTGTGCAGCTGGCTCGCCTCCGAGCGTCTGCAGGCTCTGCTGGAGCGACTCGAATGCGCCGTTGAGCCGGCCAGCCCCAGCCGTTATCCGCTGCCGCTGACCGCCCCGGTCGACGAGACGACCCTGAGCCTCTGGCGCCACAGCCTTGAAGCACTCGACTGCGGCCTCACCCTGACCCCCGGTGCACCGGGCGAGCCGCTCGAAGTGCACAGCATTCTGCCGCGCGAGGCGGTCGAAGCACGGCTGGCCGAGCAGGGCTACCGCCCCCCCCAGCAGAACGCGGGCGACGCCGGCGATGCGCCCGCGGCTCGGAGTATCGAGCTCAGCCTCTCGGGCCTGCACTGCGCCGGATGCGTGCGCACCCTGGAGCAGGCGCTGAGTGCGGTCGCAGGGGTCGAGTCGGTCGCGCTCAACTTCGCCAACCAGAGCGCCCACGTATTGGGGCGCTGCAGCGCCGAGGCGTTGATCGCCGCGGTCGAGGCGGCCGGCTACGGCGCCCGGCGGGTCGACGATCCGCGCCAGGCCCAGGCCGTGCAGCAGCAACAGCGCCAGCAGACGCTGCGCCGCAAGGGCCAGAGCAGCCTGCTGGCACTGTTCCTGGGCGGCGCGCTGATGCTGTACGGCTGGATCTGCGGCATGGCGCTGACAACACCGGCCGACCGGGTGGGCTGGGGGCTGGTCGGTCTGCTCTGCCTGCTGGTGCTGGCCGGCCCCGGACGCAGCTTCTTTACCGGCGCCTGGCGGGATCTGCGCCGCCGCCGCGCCAGCATGGACAGCCTGATCGCGCTCGGTACCGGCAGCGCCTGGCTGTTCTCGATGGCGGTTGTACTCTGGCCGGAGCTGGTGCCCCGCGATGCCCATGGCCTCTATTTCGAGGCCAGCGCGATGATTATCGGCCTGGTGAATCTCGGCCAGTGGCTCGAACTCAGGGCCCGCGGCCGGACCCGGAATGCGCTGGAAAAACTGCTCGACCTGCAGCCCAAAGTTGCCCATGTCGAGCGCGCCGATGGCCTTGAAGAGATCCCGGTCAGTGCCGTTACCGTCGATGACCGCCTCTGCGTGCGTCCCGGCGAGCAGATTCCGGTCGACGGCGTACTGCTTGAGGGGGAGAGCCATGTCGACGAATCGATGCTCACCGGCGAACCGCTGGCGGTGAAAAAAGGCCCCGGCGACCGGGTTTCGGCCGGCACCCTGAACGGTCTGGGCAGTTTCCACTACCGCGCCACCGGCGTCGGCGCCGATACCGCGCTGGCCCGCATCATCGCACTGGTGCGCACGGCGCAGGACTCCAGACCGCCGATCAGTGCCCTGGCCGACCGCGTTGCGGCTCTGTTTGTACCGGCGGTGCTGCTGATCGCCCTGCTCGCCGCTGGCGCCTGGGGGCTCTGGGGCCCGCCGCCGGTGCTGACGCATATGCTGGTGGTGGCCACCAGCGTGCTGATCATCGCCTGCCCCTGTGCGCTGGGGCTTGCCACCCCGATCTCCTGCATGATCGGCATCGGCAAGGCCGCCGAACAGGGCGCTCTGGTACGCAGTGGCAGCGCCCTGCAGAGCGCCGGCGAACTCGATCTGCTGCTACTGGACAAGACCGGCACCCTCACCGTCGGGCGTCCCGGCGTGACCGAATTCATCCCCCTCGACAGCCATCCGGGCTGGGCCCGCAGCCTCGCCTACGCCCTGGAACAGCGCTCCGAGCACCCGCTGGCCCGCGCGCTCTGTGACTTTTGCGCCGACGCCGCCGACCCGACGCTGCAGCTCAGTGGCTTCAGCGCCCTCAGTGGTCGCGGCCTCTGCGCACGGCTCGGCGATCAAACCCTGCTCCTGGGCAGTGCCCGGCTGCTGGAGGAGCAGGGCGTTGTCATCGATGCCGAAGTCGCCGGTCAGGCGCGGCGCCTCGAGGCGCAGGCCCGCACCCTGCTCTATCTGGCTCAGGACCGGAGCCTGCTGGCGCTCTTTGCCATCAGCGACCCGATCAAGGCCGATGCCGCCGAGGCCATCGCCCGTCTGCAGCAGCTGGGCCTGCGCCTGATCATGCTGACCGGCGACAACCCGACCAGCGCCGCCGCGGTGGCCGATCAGGTCGGACTGGAGGAGTTTCGTGCCGGCCTGTTGCCGGCGGACAAGCTCGCCGTGATCGAAGGCCTGCAGGCTCAGGGCCTGAAAGTGGGCATGTGCGGTGACGGGATCAACGACGCGCCGGCGCTGGCACGTGCCGATCTGGGTCTGGCGATCGGTCAGGGCGCCGATGTCGCCATCGAAAGCGCCGAGGTCACCCTGCTGCGCGGCACCCTGCACGCCGCCGCCGATCTGATCGAAATCAGCCGGGCCACCCTTGGCAATATCCGCCAGAACCTCTGGGGCGCCTTCGGTTACAACAGCCTCGGCATCCCGATTGCCGCAGGCGTGCTCTATCCGTTCACCGGCATGCTGCTCTCGCCGGTGATCGCCGGTCTGGCGATGAGCCTCAGCTCGGTGACGGTGGTGACCAATGCCAACCGGCTGCGCCGTTTTCGGCCCCGCACGCACCCTGTCCCCCCCTCATCCTGAGCCTCTGGCCACGGATGCAAGCCTCTGCTCGCATCCGTGGCCAATCTGTAGAATCAGCCAGCCAAAGCGCTACCGTCCGTCAACGCCCACAACACACGAAAATAGATTTGTTCGATACATTTAGCCGCACAATTTCGCACATTTGACGACGATCATTCAAATCCGCTTTACCTTCGCCATCCGATTGACAGTCCTTCGCATCCCCCCTCAAATGCCCGCGTCAACCTGCCGATCCGCAGGTCCGGCTGTCCTCAGGACAGCCGTTCAGTCTGAGGTTCCCTATTGAACGGTTCCCAACGCGCGCACCCCTGCAGCCATCATGCGCAGCAGGTCTACGGGCACATCCGGGTTGCTACCGCTCCACCTCTGCCGGACCGGCCACAGCCAACCGGCCGGACATGAAGTCCGGCGTCGAAGGAGTTTTTGTGTCTGTATTCAAGCAAGCAGCCCCGGCAGCGATCGGTTTCTCGCTTCTGCTGGGCGGCGGCGCCCCCTGCACCCTGGCCGACACCCCGGCCGCCCTGTTCGACGACGCCCACCTCGATCTGGAACTGCGCACCGTCTGGGAACGTACCCGGACGGCGACCGAAGGTGACTGGGGCCGAAGCACCAGCCATGAGGAACAGCTCGGCCAGGTGATGGCGCTGCGTTTTACCACCGGCTATCTGGCCGATCTGATCGCCCTCGATGCCACCTGGTTCGGCGTCGAACCGCTGCACTACGACGATGAAAAAGCCTCCGCCAACTGGCATACCAATGACTTTTTTCAGGACGATAAACGCAGCTTCGACAAAACCGCCGCACTGCTCAAATTCAAGCCCTGGGATTTTCTGCGGCTTCGAACCGGTCGTACCGAGATGCACCATGTGCTGCTGGGTCCGGGCGAACTGCGCACTACTCCACGCCTGTATCAGCTGACCGATGCCCAGCTGCAGCTCGGTGATCTGACGCTGACCGGGATCTGGTCCGATCGCGCCAGCCGCCGTACCAGCAGTCACTACGCCAAGTTCAGCGGCAAACGCGATGGCAAGACCGTGGACGAGCCGGTCAAGATTCTCGATCTGCGCTGGTCCACCCCGTACCTCGACCTGCAGGCCGCCTACGGCCGTCAGGACTCGATTCTGGAGTATTACTTCACCGACCTCAGCAGCGAGTATGCGCTCAGCGACACCCTGCAGCTTTCCGGCGGCCTGCAGTTCCGGCGCAAAAGCGAGCTGCTGCCCAACTACGATCCTCTGACCCAGTGGTCGACGCACCTGCGCCTTGACTGGTACGACGCCTGGATCAATCTGGCCTACTCCAGCGTCGAGGACGGTCAGTTCGGCCAGACCATGGGCGTTGACTGGTTCCTGGAAGACGGCTTTATGGCCGGCTGCAAGTCCAACGGTTTCTATATCGACCCGGTGATCGGCCTGTTCAACCACGCCGGCGAAAACGCCCAGATGATTCAGCTCGGCTACGACTTCTCCGCATGGCTGCCCGGCGTATCCGGCTCGGCCTACTACATCCGCGGCTGGGATATGTACAACGGCGATCCCTACGTCGATGATCAGCGCCACCACGCCTCGGGCTTCGAGCTCGCATGGCAGCCGCCGGCCATCTCCGGCCTGAAAGTCCAGGCGCTGTTCGGCAAGGACACCATGACCACCTCAGGGGATTACGCATTCCAGCAGATCATGAACAGCGGTCAGCTGTGGCTGACCTATCAGGTATCCCTGTTCTAGGAGGTCGCCATGCATACCCTGTACAAAACAGTGCTGTTAGGTCTGTTGGCCTGCGCGATGCCGCTCAGGGCAGAGCAATGGGTGATCAGTCTCGACTGCTGCGCCCTGCGTCAGTGCTACCTCGACGATGGGGGGCAGGAACGCCGCGGGCTGCGCCACGCGCGGCGGTTCGAGACGCGCGCAACGGCGCGCCAGCAGCTCGAGCAGTTGCCGCCCAGACTGCAGCGCCTGAACCCACGCCTGAAGGAGCTATCCGGCCGCTAGCACAGTGCCCGGGCCGGAATCCGATCCGGCCCGGCGCGACCCAGCTCAGGGCTCAATGCGACATTCGTCGGCAACACAGAGACTGTCGCGTGCCGGCCCTTCGAGCATGATGCCGTGGGCTTCCTGCAACGCCTGCAGCCACGCGTGGTGACTGTGCACAAAGCGGTCGAAGGCTCGAATCAGCTCCGGATGCTTGAGGCTCGACAGTCGGTAATAGGCGGTGTGATGGGGCAGATCGGGATCAAAGCGCAGTGCGCCTTCCTGCCCCCGCTGCTTGAGGGCGTGCTCGACCACCGCCACGCTCAGGTAGATACCGTCGACCCGACGGCGCAGCGCCTGATCGACCAGCCCCTGCACATGAGCCTGCTCCTGCAATTCCAGCTCGCCGGTGACAATACGGGGAAAATAGCCGGTCGGCGTAAATCCGATAATGGTGCCGAGACTCGACAGGTTTTCCAGTGGCTGCCCCAGTCGCTCGGGCAGCACACTGGCACCGTCGATATAGGCCAGGGCCGGATCACTGAAATACAGCTGCTTGACCCGCCCGCCCGGCAGCCAGGCCGGATCGTCGGGAAACTGGAAATCGAGATTACCGGCCTGCAGCTCCTTCACCGAGCGTATATAGGGCAGCGCAACGTAGTCGAAGACAATGCCCTGATGGGCGGCAAAGGCATCGAGCAGTTCGCGGTTGATCCCGCGATACTCGCCGTTGTCGAGATAACCGTAGGGGGCGTAATCGAGCATCTCGACCCCGACCCGATAATGCGGCTCGGCCGCCACAGGCAGCACCAGCAGCAGGCCCCACAGCAGGGCAAGCCGCCGCAGCAGGGCGGACCGCCGACTGCGGGCCTGATCGCGTTCAGCATGAGCTCCGATGCGCAAGACCGCACCTCCCTAGGAAAAAAAGTTCGGTTGCCGTGCCTAACAGCTTAGTGCCTGGCCCCGGCACCCGCGAGCACGGCCACCGCAGCACGCCTCAGGCGATGGCCTCGGCCACCGGCACGCCGGCAAAGGACACACGATAGAGCAGGCTGTAGACCACAGGCAAGACCAGCAGCGTCAGCAGGGTGGCAAAACCGAGGCCGAAGATCACCGTCACCGCCAGCGAACTGAAGAAGGCGTCGCCGATCAGCGGCAGCATGCCCAGCATCGTGGTCAGGGCCGCCATGCACACCGGACGCACCCGGCTCACCGCCGCCTGCACAATGGCCCGCTCCAGCGGCTGCCCGGCCTCCTCCTCGAGCTTGATCGCCTCGACCAGCACGATACCGTTCTTGATCAGCATCCCGGAGAGACTGAGCAGGCCCAGCAGCCCCATAAAGCTGAAGGGCGTGTCGAGCAGCAGCAGACCGGCGACCACGCCGATCGGCGCCAGCGGCACGGTGGCCCAGATCGCCAGCGGCTGGCGCACACTGTTGAACAGCACGATGGTGATCAGGAACATCGCCAGATAACCGAGCGGCAACGAACCGAACACGGCGGCCTGGGCATCCCCGGCCATCTCGTAGTTGCCCCCCCACTCGAGCTGGTAGCCCGGCGGCAACGGGATGGCCTCGACCCGATCCTTGACCCGGCGCAGCACCGTATCGGTGGTCTCACCGCTCTGCAGGCGCGGCTCGGCGTACACCGCCAGCACCCGCTTGCGGTCTCGGCGCAGAATCAGCGGATCTTCCCAGATCTGGCCGAAGCCACTGACCACCTGATGGATCGGCACGAAGGTGTTGTACTCCTCGCTCCAGACCAGCATCTGGTCAAGGCTGTCGACGCTCAGGCGTTCGGCATCGGGAGCGCGCATCACGATCGGCAGCAGCTGGCTGCCCTCGCGATAGAGCCCCACACTCTTGCCGCTGAAGTTGATCAACAGACTGTTGTCGAGCGCCTGCTTGCTGATACCGCTGCGCCGCGCCGCTGCTTCTTCAAGC
>CAYWUD010000097.1:0-7887 GCA_964461355.1 uncultured Pseudomonadales bacterium
GGCGGCCCACCGCGGTGGCATCCGTACCGTCTTGATTCCCGAGGAAAACGTGCGTGATCTCAAGGAGATTCCCGAGAACATCAAGGAGGCGCTCGATATCCGTCCGGTGAAGTGGATCGATGAGGTGCTGGAGATCGCGCTGGTCGACTTTCCCAAGGGGCTGGTGAAGGCGGACGGTGCTCTGGTAAAGGGCAAGGCAGCCAAGGATGAGAAAAAAGCCCGGGTAAAAACCCATTAACCTGCGCTGGCTCCTTGACAGCCGATTTGCCGGCTTGGTATAGCCGTATCCGGTTCTGCTGAAAAAGGCGCAAAGCCCCGTATCTCGGGGCTTTCTTCATTAAAAAAGCCTTGAATTTTTGTATGGGGTGCAGCAGCATAGCCCGCTGTAAAACAAAGAAGTCATGACCGGCCACCGGGGTGGCGGTTTGCGCTGAGAAGCACAGATTAATAAAAGACATCAGAAGGGGAATAGAGTGAACAAGTCCGAACTGATCGACGCCATTGCAGCATCTGCGGATATTCCGAAGGCTGCGGCTGGCCGTGCACTGGATGCGATGATCGATTCTGTAACCGGCGCCCTGAAAGAGGGTGAATCTGTGGTGCTGGTTGGTTTTGGTACTTTTGCGGTAAAAGAGCGTGCGGCACGTACTGGCCGTAACCCGCAGACCGGTGCTCCGATTGAAATCGCTGCGGCGAAGATTCCGAGCTTCAAGGCCGGCAAGGCGCTGAAGGACGCCGTCAACTAAGCGCCTTCTCGCTTGGGGTTTTCCTTGCCCCAACCTCTTTTACCGGCCCCGGGCCGGTGTTCACAAAGGCGCGCCCTAGGGTGCGCCTTTTTCAATCAAGACGGTACCCGTCGGTGCCGGGCACATGCTGTGCTGAGGGAGATATGCTTCAATCCATTCGGGATAATGCTCAGGGCCTGGTGGCCAAGCTCATCATCGGTTTTATTGCCTTTACCTTTGCCATTTTCGGGCTGGAGTCCCTGGGCGGCTTTGGCAACAGCCAACAGGTGGCCAGTGTCAATGGTGTCGAGATTAGCCCGCAGGAACTGGCGCGTGCCGTGGATATGCAGCGACGTGCTCTGATCGGCCAGATGGGCGATCAGTTCGATCCGAGTCAGCTGGATGAACAGCAGCTGCAGCAACAGGTTCTGCAGCAGATGATCGCGCGCATGATTCTTCTGCAGAGCGCCGAAGATCAGGCGCTGGCCTATTCCGATCAGGCGCTGGATCAGGAAATCGTCGCCAATGAACGCTTCCACGAAGACGGTCGTTTCAGCCCCGATCTGTTTACCCGTTGGGTACGCAGCATGGGCATGAGCCCGGTCGAGTTTCGCCAGCTGATGCGTGAAGATCGCATGCTGACCCAGATACAGGCAGGTCTGGTAGCGACCGAATTCATGACCGCAGCCGAGGTGCAGCAGCTGGTCGCACTGCAGGAGCAGACCCGTGACCTGCGTTATGTCCGTCTGTCTCTGGCCGATGAAATGGCCAAGGTGGTGGTCGCCGATGACGAGGTCAAGGCCTACTACGATACGCATGCGGCGCAATACAAGAGCGAAGAGCAGGTCAGCATCGAGTATGTAGAGCTGCACAAGGAAGCATTGGAGGCGCGCATCGAGGTCTCCGAGGAAGAGATCAAGGAAGCGTACGAGCGTTACCGCGCCGAGCAGCAGGAGCAGGCAGCAACCCGCAAGCAGGTGGCCCACATCCTGATCAAGGGGCTGGATGAGGCCGCCAAGGCGAAGGCCGAGTCCCTGTATGCTCAGCTGCAGCAGGGCGCCGATTTTGCCGCGCTGGCACGAGAGCATTCCGATGATCGCAGTTCTGCAGCCAACGGCGGTGACCTCGGTGCGTTTGAGCCCGGCTTCTTGGGTGATGCCTTCGACGCCGCGGTAGCGCGCCTGGGCGATGGCGAACGGGCCGAGCCCTTTGCCACCGATTTCGGTTACGAGCTGGTGCAGGTCAGTCAGACACAGGCTCCGGTGGCGATCGAACCGCTGGAGCTGATCCGCAGCACGCTCGAAGCGCGTGTGCGGGCACAGAAACTCGATCCGCTGTTTGTCGAGACCAGCCGTGAACTGGCCGATCTGAGCTATGAAGCCGCCGATCTGGCCGAGCCGGCAGCGGCACTGGGCCTTGAAGTTCAGAGCACTCCGCTGTTTACCCGTCAGGGCCTTGAAGAAGGCCCGGCCAGTACCCCGCGTGTGGTTGCTGCAGCCTTTGCCGAGGACGTGCTTGAGCAGGGCAACAACAGTGATCTGATTGCGCTCGACGAGAATCATCTGCTGGTGCTGCGGGTCAAGGAGCACAAGGCTGCGCAGCAGCTGCCGCTCGATGCCGTGGTGGCCGATGTGCAGGCAACTCTGAAGGCCAAGGCCGCCGGTGCTGCCTTGCAGCAGCAGGCCGACCAGTTGCTGGCCGAGCTCAAGCAGGGGCAGAGCCTGACCCTGGATTGGCAGCAGGCTAGCGAAGTGGGTCGTCGTCAGCAGACACTGCCGCAGCAGCTGGTGGTTGAGGCGTTCAAGATGCCGCACCCGGAAAACGGGCAGAGCCAGTACAGCAGTGTCGAACTTGCCGATGGCGATATCGCGCTTCTGGCGCTCGATCAGGTGAATGCTCATGATCGCACCCTGACCGAGGTTGAGGCCAAGGCGTTGGCACAGATGCTGGCGATGCAGGTTGGCCAGCTGCAGTTCCAGCAGTACCGTCAGGGGCTGGAGCAGGCGGCGGAGATCGATATCGCCCGCTGAGCGTATCGGTCCGGCAAAAAAAAACCACCGCAGTGCGGTGGTTTTTTTTGCCTAACGTACCCGAAAACGCTGCAGTTCCTGGCTGAGATCGACACTGGTGGTGGCCATCAGGTTGATCTCGACACAGGTCTGCTCGATGGTGTTCTGGGTATCGTCGGACAGACTGGCGACATCATGGATATGTCCGCTGATGTCGTTGGCGACCTGGGTCTGCTCTTCGGTGGCTGCCGCGATCTGGGCATTCAGGCGATTGAGCTCATCAAGGTGCGCAAAGAGTGCCTGCAGGGCTTCGTTCGCCTGCTGGATTGCGCTGCTGCTGCGCTCGGTGGCGAGATAGCTGGCTTCCATCTGTTCGAGTACCTGGCCCGAATTGAGCTGCAGGCCACCGATCTTGCTGCGGATCTCTTCGGTGGCATCCTGACTCTTGCGCGCCAGCGCGCGGACTTCATCGGCAACCACGGCAAAACCGCGTCCCTCTTCGCCGGCGCGGGCGGCTTCGATGGCGGCATTGAGCGCCAGCAGGTTGGTCTGATCGGACAGGTCGGTGATGGTATCGAGAATCGAACCGATTTCCAGCGCTTTCTGATTGAGACCGGTCATGGTGCTGCGTGTGGTCTCGATTGCCTGCTGCAGTTCCAGAATCCTGCGCGTTGCGTCCTCGCCCAGCCGCTGGCCGTTGCGTCCCTGATCGCGGGCGGCGTTGGTGGCCAGGGCGGTTTCCTGGCAGTTACTGGCGACCTCGGCGCTGGTCTGCGACATCTGGGTAATGGCCGTGGCGATCAGATCGGTCTGCTGGTGCGCCTGGCGAGCCTTGTCCTGAGCCTCTTCACTCCAGCCGCTGACGGTCTGGGCCTTGGCGCTTGAAGCCTCTGCGTGGGCGTGAATATCGGCAATCAGCTGGCTCAGAGAGGAAAGCAGAGCGTTGATCGAGGTGCCGATGTCGGCCAGCTCGTCACGCCCGGCGAGCTGGGTGCGGGCAGAGAGATTCTGTGCCTGGGTAGCCTGTACCAGAGTGGTGCGTATATGGGCTACACGGCGATCGATCATGTGCGCAATGGCGAACGCCAGCAACGCCAGTATCAGGCAGCCGCCACCGCTGCCAAGGCCGATCAGCCAGAGCGTGTGGGTGCTGGTGCGCACATTGTGCTCGGCCCTTTGCAAAATACCGTCATTGACTCCGCTGACCAGCACCTGCACGGCCTGAATGCGCTCGGTCGCCAGAGCAAACCAGTTCTCTGGCCCCTCGATACGATGAAGCTGCTGCGCCTGTGCCAGAAAGCCCGTGGTGACCGCCTCGACCTGTTGCCAGCTGGCAGACTGCACCAGCTGTTTGAGCGCTGTTTCCAGTTCCGCATCTGCAGTCAGCTGCAGGCGTTTGACATAGGCCTGTTCGGAGTCGAGATAAAACCGTACCTGTTCAAAGCCCCGGGCATCGGTGCGGCCCCGCTTGAACGTGCCGTTCAGGGCGCCGCGGCTCTGTCCAGCGCGCTCCTTGATCCAGAGGAGGTTAAGCAGCTGATCGAGCTCGTTGCGCACCCGGGGATCCTCAAGCTCCTGGGTCAGCAGCAGGATCGCTTCAAGCGCCTGTGCATTGAGTTCTGAGTAATAGGCAAAGGCACCATTGCTACGGTCCAGCTGATCGACCTTGCTGCGGACCGGCGCAAGCTTGGTCAGTTCGGCTCTGATCGGACTCAGCGCGCGCTCCAGGCGACGAGCGTCAAGGTGGGGGTAATCGTTCAGGGTCAGCCCGATCAGTGCCTCTGCCGCCAGATCGGCCTGCTGGCGTTGGCGGGTCAAGGCCTCGGCGCCCTGACCGGCGGAGCCGAGAAAGCCAGCGCTGCGGCCACGTTCGGCGGCAAACTGGTGAGCCAGATCGGCCAGTACCCGGCTGATCTGAACCACTTCTCGGGATTGCTGCTGCTGGCGGTTATGCTGAAGATGCTGCTCGATCAGTGTGCTGCTGAGCCAGGCGGCATACAGAATAGGTACCAGCATGGCGATTTTGAGTAGTGTTGATAACCTGACTGAGGTAAGAAGTCGTTCCATGACTGCATATTCCCGAGTGTGAGGGCAATGCTAAAGAGTATAGGAATCTTTGGCGCGGCTTCGACTCGGCTTCAGGGGAGGTTCGGCCATGACTGACAAGGCCTGCATCGCTTCGGCATTTAGCGCCGGACAGAGCTTTTCACGGATGGGCATCGCGCACCCGCATCTGGTGCTGGGCACCCCGATGCAGCCGCCTTTTCCGCAGGAGAGCGACTGGATTCTGTTCGGTATGGGGTGTTTCTGGGGGGCTGAACGCTGTTTCTGGTCCCTGCCCGGGGTTCATGTGACGGCGGTCGGCTATGCCGGCGGGCACCGGCCCGAGCCCAGCTACGCCGAAGTCTGCAGTGGTGCAACCGGCCATGCCGAGGTGGTGCTGGTGGTCTATCAGCCCGAGGCGCTGCGGCTCGAGGATCTGCTGCGCGTGTTCTGGGAGGCCCATGACCCGACCCAGGGAATGCGCCAGGGCAACGATATCGGCAGTCAGTACCGTTCGGCTATCTTCTGCAGCAGTGAGGCGCAGGTGCAGCAGGCGCGCCAGAGCGCCGAGCATTATGGGGTGCAGCTGGCCGAGGCGGGTGCCGGAGCGATCACCACCGAGATCGCCCGGGCGGGCCCTTTCTATTACGCCGAAGCTTACCACCAGCAGTATCTGGTCAAGGTGCCCGATGGTTACTGTGGTTTGCGCGGCACCGGGGTGTCTTATCCTGCGCGGACGGCGTAGATCAGAAATTCGTGGTTGCCGTCGCCGCCCTTGATCGGGCTGTCGCACCAGGTGCGGATGGCAAGGCCGGCTTCGGCGCAGCACTGGCGAATACGCTCCTCGACCTTCGGATACCAGCTGGCATCCTTGACCAGACCGCCCTTGCCGATCCCTTCGGGGCCGACCTCGAACTGCGGTTTGACCAGACTGAGCAGTGCGCCACCGGGCCTGAGCAGTGGGGTCAGCCCCGGCAGAATCAGGGTCTGGGAGATAAAGCTGACATCCATGACGGCCAGGTCAAAGCCTTCGGGCGCTTCCGTGAGAAGCGGCTCACGGGGCAGATCGCGGGCGTTGATCCCTTCGAACACGCGTACACGCGGGTCGCCGCGCAGGCTGGCCGCGAGCTGATCGTGTCCGACTTCGACGCCGACGACCTTGCAGGCGCCCGCCTGCAGCAGGCAGTCGGTAAAACCGCCGGTCGACTGGCCGATATCCAGTGCCACGCACCCATGTACATCGATACCGCTGGCAGCAAGAATGGCTTCAAGTTTCAGCCCGCCCCGGGACACGTAGCGGTCTTCGGCGTCCGGCTCGGCCTTGAGTTCGGCGTTTTCCGGTACCTTCTGGCTGGGGCGTTCGATCAGCGTCCACCCCCCGGGTAACAGGATGCTGACACGCCCGCCCTCGATCAGGCGTTGTGCCTGGGTGCGTGAACGGCACAGGCCGCGCTCTACCAGCAGCTTGTCGATGCGGGCCATGGTCTACTCCGGGCTTCTTGCAGGGAGGGCGAGGATAAGCAAATCACCCGCAGGGGTAAAGTCAGGTGCCCAGCGGCAGGCGTACCTGAACCTCCAGGCCGCCCTCTGCACGGTTCCATACTGCCAGTCGGCCCCCGTGCAGCAGCAGAATGCGCTCGACAATGGCCATCCCGAGCCCGGCTCCGGGCGCTTTGGCATGGGCGCTGCGCCAGAAACGCCGGCACAGCTGGTGACGTTCTTCGTCTGACAGGCCCGGCCCCTGATCCTGTACGCTGACAAGTGCGCTGTGGTCAGAGTGCTCCAGAACGATCTGAATCTGGGTGGCGTCCGGGCTGTAGCGCAGGGCGTTATCGATCAGGTTGGTCAGCAGCAGGCGCAGCAGGGTCGGTTGCCCCTTCAGCACCAGCTGAGGCGGACCGCTGTAACCGAGTTCCTGATCGCGCTTGAGGGCCAGCGGCGCCAGTTCGGCGACCACCTCGCGGGCCAGAACGGCGAGATCCAGCGGAGCGGTATCGTCGAGTACCTGACGATGATCGAGGCGGGCGAGGGTCAGCAGCTGCGTGATCAGACGTTCGCTACGGTCCAGTCCGGCCAGCAGTTTCTGCAGAGACTGGTGTGCCTTGTCCGGATCATCGCTGTGCAGGGCGTTTTCGGCATGAATACGCAGCACGCTCAAGGGGGTACGCAATTCATGGGCGGCCTCGTCGGTCAGCTGGCGCTCGCGTTCCAGAGCCGATTTCAGGGCGCTCAGCAACTGATCGAGGGTGGTGCAGAGCGGGCGCAGCTCTTCGGGCAGCGGGCGTCGCGGCAACGGGGCCAGATTGTCCGGCGCGCGACTGGCCAGAGTATGCTGCAGCCACTGCAGCGGCCGCAGCAGCCAGTAGGTGATCAGCCACAGCAGGCCCAGCAGCAGAGGCAACAACATCAGGCTGCGCAGAATCGGGCTCCAGGCAATCTTGTTGACCAGCTCGTTGCGAATTTCCAGCCGTTCGGCATTGATCAGGCGGGCACCGTCATCCTGAGGCAGTACAAACAGGCGCCAGGTGCTGCCCGCCTGCTGGACCTGGGTGTAGCCCTGGGACAGCTGGGTGAGCGGTTGTGCCGGGGCGTTGGGCGAGCGCAGTACCAGCCGGCCCTCGGCATCCAGGAGCTGGAAGATCAGCTTGCGTTCGTAATGATGACCGTAGCGGGTCAGCTCGTTGTCGAGCTCTTCGGCATCGGGGTAGAGCGCTTCCCAGTCGGGGTAGAGCTGTGCGCCCTGAAGTTCCAGGCGCTGGTGTTCCAGCAGCGGGCTCAGCACCCGGGCCGATTGCGCCAGGCGGGCATCGAAGAGTTCGGCAATCTCGTGCCGGGCATCCTGATAGCCGCTGATGGCGCCGGCCAGCCCCAATAGCAGTACGGCGCTGGAGGAGCCGAGCAGCAGTGCCCGGCGCAGGGAGCGGGGAGTGAACTCAGGCATCGGGAACGATATAACCGACGCCGCGAATGTTGCGGATCAGCTCCGGATAGAACTTCTTGCGCAGATGATGGATATGCACCTCCAGGGCATTGCCGTAGCTGCCCTCATCCCAGCCATACAGGCTGTCCTGCAGCCGCTCGCGGGTCAGTACGCGTCCCTGATGGCACAG
>CAYWUD010000098.1:0-7754 GCA_964461355.1 uncultured Pseudomonadales bacterium
CTTTGCTGGGGTTTGACTTCTGCCTGTGGCAGAGGCGTCAGTTCCCGCAGGCGGTTGTCGCGGAGCAGCGGCTGTTGGTCGGTGGTGGTCTTTTTCTTTTCCCGCTCGCTGCCACTGCCCTGCTGGTTGTGATCGGCCAGATAGTCGGCTTCTTCCGGAGCGCGTTCGCTCGGGCGCTGGGCCAGGGTGATTTCCAGGCTGGCCAGCGGCTTTTTGGGGGGCTCGGGCGCAAAGTTCAGGCCCAATGCGAGCAGGGCATGCAGCGCCACTGCCAGAAACAGGGTATACAGCAGACGATCGTTGGCGGATGCCGTGGTGAGCGGGTTGGCCATTAACGCGAAGTCTCGTGCGAAGTGAAGTCAGATGCCGGGTAAAGGGCGAGGCGCCGCAGTGTGCCTGCAGCGCCTGGGTGCTGTCTATGAAGCAGCGCGTGTTTTCAGTGTTTCCTCGATGGTGTCCATCAGCTGGCCGGCGATATCGAGGCCGAACTGTTTGTCCAGCTCGCGGATACAGGTCGGGCTGGTGACGTTGATTTCGGTCAGGTAGGTGCCGATAACATCCAGACCGACAAACAGCAGGCCCTTTTCACGCAGGGTGGGGCCGATCTTTTCGGCAATGGCGCGATCGGTTTCGCTCAGCGGCTGTCCTACACCGGTTCCGCCGGCGGCCAGGTTGCCGCGGGTTTCGCCTTCGGCCGGGATGCGGGCCAGGCAGTAGGGTACCGGTTCGCCGTTGATCATCAGGATGCGCTTGTCGCCCTGTTTGATCTCCGGGATGTAACGCTGTGCCATGATCTGCTCCTGGCCGTGACGGGTCAGGGTTTCCAGAATGACACCAAGGTTCGGGTGTCCGACCCGGTAGTGGAAGACGGATGCTCCGCCCATACCGTCGAGCGGTTTGTAGATCACGTCCTGCTGCTGCGCGGCAAACTCGCGCAGCAGATCGGCACGGCGGCTGACCAGTGTCGGCACCATGCATTCGGGGAACTGGGTAGCAAAGAATTTTTCGTTGCAGTCGCGCAGGCTCTGCGGCTTGTTGACCACCAGTGTGCCGCAGCGCTCGGCCTGTTCCAGCAGATAGGTCGAGTAGATGAACTCGTTGTCGAAGGGCGGGTCCTTGCGCATCAGAATGCAGTCAAGGTCGGCCAGCGGGCGGCGCTCGCTTTCGCCCAGGGTGAACCAGTTGTGCGGATCCATCTGTACGCTCAGGGGGCGCATCACACCCTGGGCGACGCCGTCCTGCATAAAGAGGTCGGCCTGTTCCATGTAATACAGGTCCCAGCCGCGTTTTTGCGCAGCAGTCAACATCGCCAGGGAGCTATCCTTCTTATAATTGATGCTGGCGATGGGGTCCATCACGATGCCGAGTTTCAGGCGCATAAGATCATCATCCCGTTAGGTGCGTTTGCTCTGGGGCAGTGTACCTGTTGCCCCCTTCAGCGCAAGGTGCCCCGCTGTTGGGGCCGTCGTTTGGGCATTCAAGGGAGTCGTGGCATCCGCTATGGTTGTGTGTTAAAAACAGCAGCTGATGCGTGATTTTTGTCGATGCATGGCCGCACTAGGCACGCTGGACGCTAAACAAAACAACGACTTACTACCGACAGTTTTCCCTAGGACAGATCCAAAATGGAAGACAATTTCCAGAGTTTAAAGGTGATGGTGATCGACGACAGCAAGACCATTCGTCGCACCGCGGAAACGCTCCTGAAGAAAGTTGGCTGTACGGTAATTACCGCCGTTGACGGCTTTGATGCGCTGGCCAAAATCGCCGACAGCCATCCTGACATCATTTTTGTCGATATCATGATGCCCCGCCTGGATGGCTATCAGACCTGTGCATTGATCAAGAACAATAGTGCCTTCAAGGGGACTCCTGTCATTATGCTGTCCAGCAAGGACGGCTTGTTCGACAAAGCGAAAGGACGCATCGTCGGCTCGGATCAGTACCTGACCAAGCCATTCAGCAAAGAGGAACTTCTGGGTGCCATTCGCACGCATGTGCCGGCAGTCAGCTCTTCCTGATCGTTCGATTCACCATTTGATGTAACCAAGAGATGTTCTTGGGGGAACTATGGCGCGCGTACTTATCGTTGACGACTCTCCTACCGAAACCTACAAACTGTCCGCCATGCTCGAGAAGCACGGCTACGAAGTCCTGAAGGCGGACAACGGCGCCGATGGCGTGGCGCTGGCCAAGCAGGAAAAGCCCGATGCGGTCCTGATGGATATCGTTATGCCCGGTCTGAACGGCTTTCAGGCCACTCGCCAGCTGACCAAGGATCCGGGCACGGCCCATATCCCGGTGGTGATTGTGACGACCAAGGATCAGGAAACCGACAAGGTCTGGGGCAAGCGCCAGGGCGCCAAGGGCTACCTGACCAAGCCGATCGAAGAGGCCACCCTGATCAAGACTCTGCAAGAAGTGATGAATGGCTGAACGCAACAGACAGTCGTCTGCGACTGATCCATTCAGTCTGCTGCAGGACATCGCTCAACGCAGCCGGCAGAAAGCCGCCGGCCTGCCCGCCCAGATCAAAATCCAGGCGCACGACAGTGGCGTGGGTTTTCGTCTGGGCGCGGCGCATTATTTCTGCCCCATGGGCGAGGTGGCGGAAATTCTTCCGGTACCCGCCTATACCCAGCTTCCCGGTGTTGCCGGCTGGGTCAAGGGGGTGGCCAATGTGCGGGGCCGCCTGCTGCCTATTTTTGATCTTGGCGCCTATCTGGGGGAATCCCTGAGTGCGCCGAGAAAGCTGCGCCGCATTGTCGTGGTGGATTTCGGCCAGGTGTTTGCCGGCCTGATTGTGGACGAGGTGCTCGGGATGCAGCACTTTGAACAGGCGCACTTTCAGAAGCTGGTTCCGAGCGAATCACCTGAGCGGATCCGGCCCTATCTGGCCGGCAGCTACAATACCGCCGATGGACTCTGGCCGGTGTTCAGCCTGTTTGCCTTAGCCAGTCACCCGCAGTTCATGCAGGTGGCCGTGTAACCCGTTTTCTTCAGACTACAACGTAAAGGAAGGCCAGCGAGGGCCGTGAGCATATGAAAAAAGGTTCTGCGTTAACTCAGACGAAGCCGGTGATCTGGGTGCTGGCACTGCTGCTGATTGCAGCGGTAGTCGCGATGGTCGCGAGCTTCCTCTACATCAATACCCACAGTCGCTACGACAAGGAATACATCGCCCACGCCGGTGAGATGCGGGTGCTTTCCCAGCAGATTGCAAAAAACGCCACGGAAGCGGCGTCCGGTAAGCTTGAGGCTTTCCAGCTGCTGCAGGACTCTCGTAACCGTTTTCAGAACCGTTACAACAAGCTGGTCGAGGGTGACCAGTCCATGGGGCTGCCCGCTGCTGTTTCCCAGTCTGTAGCCGTTGAGCAGCAGATGAACGTGTTGAAGGGCTCCTGGGTGGCGGTAAACCGTAACGCAACCGCGATTCTGGACTCCGAAGATACCGTTCTGTCCCTGCATGAAGTGGCCGCGACCTTGTCCGAGACCGTCCCGCAACTGCAGGACGCCTATCAGGAAGTGGTCGAAATTCTGGTCGAAAACAATGCGCCGGGTGAGCAGATTGCGACTGCACAGCGTCAGCTGCTGCTGGCCGAGCGGATTATCCGCTCCGTGAACAAGGTGCTTGAAGGTACCGAGGACTCGGTTATTGCCGCGGACAACTTCGGTCGTGACGCCAGTGCCTTTGGTCGGGTACTCGACGATATGCTGACCGGCAGTGATGACAACATCAACCGTGTTCAGGACCCCGAAGCGCTGGCCCGTCTGGCCGAGATTTCGGAACTGTTCGAATTCGTCGCCGGTTCCGTGGACGAGATCCTGGAAACCAGTCCGGAACTCTTCCAGGTGCGTGAAGCGTCCAACCTGATCTTCGATGAGTCGCAGAATCTGCTGCGTGAAAGCTCCGATCTGGCCGAAGTCTTCGAAGCGCTTGATGGTGAGCGTCTGGTCGATGAAAAGGTGGTTGCCGCACTGGGTCTGCTGATTCTGGCGGCTCTGGCCGGTATCGGTCTGACCAAGTACCTGCAGGAACGTCGTAGCCTCGAGCAGGCCAAGGAACAGCACCAGGCCAACCAGACTGCGATCATGCGTCTGCTGGATGAACTGGGTGACCTGGCGGACGGTGACCTGACCGTATCGGCGACGGTAACCGAGGACTTCACCGGTGCGATCGCGGACTCCATCAACTTCTCCATCGAGCAGCTGCGCTCACTGGTAACCACCATCAACGAAACCGCGGTACAGGTATCGGCGGCGGCCCAGGAAACCCAGGCCACTGCGATGCATCTGGCCGAGGCGGCCGAGCACCAGGCGCAGGAAATTGCCGGCGCGTCTGCGGCGGTAAACGAGATGGCGGTGTCCATCGACCAGGTATCCAGTAACGCGGCCGACTCGGCGGCGGTTGCGGAGCGGTCGGTACAGATCGCGAACAAGGGTAACGAGATCGTACAGAGCACCATCGCGGGCATGGACAACATCCGCGAGCAGATCCAGGACACCTCCAAGCGGATCAAGCGTCTGGGTGAATCCTCCCAGGAGATCGGTGACATCGTATCGTTGATCAACGACATCGCCGACCAGACCAACATCCTGGCACTGAACGCGGCCATTCAGGCGTCCATGGCCGGTGATGCGGGCCGAGGCTTTGCGGTGGTTGCGGACGAAGTACAGCGTCTGGCGGAACGTTCCTCTGCGGCAACCAAGCAGATCGAGGCGCTGGTTAAGACCATCCAGACCGACACCAACGAGGCGGTAATCTCCATGGAGCAGACCACCGCCGAGGTGGTCCGGGGTGCGCACCTGGCGCAGGACGCGGGTGTGGCGCTGGAAGAGATCGAACAGGTATCGCAGAACCTGGCGTCCCTGATCCAGAACATCTCCAACGCGGCGCGTCAGCAGGCATCCTCTGCCGGTCATATCTCCAACACGATGAACGTAATCCAGGAGATCACCTCGCAGACCTCCGCCGGTACTACTGCGACGGCGAAGTCGATCGGTAACCTGGCCGAGATGGCGACCGCGATGCGTAATTCCGTAGCGGGCTTCAAACTGCCGGAATCCGACGAGCTGGCGTAAGCCCGTTGGTCCGGCTGCAACCGCTGGAGTTTTGATGGCCAACACGGAGTGGAGCCTGAGTACGGTGCCGGAAATGGATGCGTTCCAGTTCCGGCAGTGGCAACTGCTCCTGGAACAGCGAACCGGGATGTGCCTGCCGGAAGAGCGCAAATCCTTTCTGTTGACCGGTTTGCGTGCGCGTATGCGTGAACTCGATCTGGCCGAATACCAGCAGTATTACGAGCTGCTGGTTGAAGGGCCGACGGGTACGGCAGAGTGGTTACGCCTGGTGGATCGGCTCACGGTGCAGGAAACGCGTTTTTTCCGGCATCAAGGTTCCTTCGAATTCGTGGGTCAGTATCTGGCGCGGTTGCACAAGGCCGAATCGTTGGCGCTCTGGAGCGTCGGTTGTTCCAGTGGCGAAGAGGCCTGGTCGCTGGCCATTACTGCGTTTCAGCAACTTCCGGTTCGTACCGGCGGGCGCCGATTCGGGGTGATCGGCACCGATATCAGCCTGCCTGCCCTGGCCCTGGCCCGTGGTGCGGTCTATCACCGGGCCAAACTGGAAACACTGCCCGAGACTCTTCGTGAACGCTATTTTCATGCTGTGGATGAGCAGCGGTTCGAAGTCAACGACGTGTTGCGTGAGCGAGTCTGTTTTGCCCAGCTGAATGTGCTGGATATCGGCAAGGCGCCGATGCAGGGACAGGATGTAATCTTCTGTCAGAACCTGCTGATCTATTTCCGCCGCTGGCGGCGGCGAGAAATTCTATCGGCTCTGGCGCGTTGTCTGGTGCCGGGTGGCATATTGGTCATAGGCCCGGGAGAGATGGTGGACTGGACCCACCCTCTGCTGGAACGGGTCGAGTCGAGTCAGGTACTGGCCTGGCGCCGACGTGAAACCGAACAAGTATAGGTTGGAGACGATATGGGTGAACGGCACGATTACGTTGCTCTGGAATGGGTAACGGGCGAGATCGCCGAGACCTTGAAACAGGCTCGTCAGGAGCTGGAGGCGTTTGCTGAAGACTCTTCCGACCTGACCCGTATGCGTTTCTGTCAGACGTATATCCACCAGGTGGTGGGTACGCTGCAGATGGTCGAGTTTTACGGTGCGGCGCTGCTGGCTGAAGAGATGGAGGCGCTCGCCTCGGCTTTGCAGGATGTGCGCCTGAAAAATGCCGGTGAAGCCCAGGAAGTGCTGATGCAGGCGATCCTGCAGCTGCCTTCCTATCTCGATCACGTGCAGACCGGACGGCGTGAGACGCCTGCTGTTCTACTGCCCATTCTGAACGACCTGCGCGCGGCACGCGGCGAGAAGCTGCTGACCGAAACGGCTATGTTCAAGCCGGATCTGGGGGAACCGCTGCCGGCGGCCAGTCCGGCACTGATGGCCAAACTGCAGGCGGCCAATTTCCCGGTTCTGGCGAAAAAACTGCGCCAGACCTACCAGTACGCGCTGGTTAACCTGGTGCGCGGCCAGGATCAGGCACAGTGCTACAGCTACCTCGACAAGGTGGTTCGACGGCTGGAAACGATCAGCAAGCAGACACCCAGCTATCCGCTCTGGTGGAGTGTCGCTGGTCTGGTTGAAGCCCTGTCCAGTGAAGCTCTGGAGCTTTCTGCATCGGTGCGTGGCCTGCTGCGCCAGCTTGACCAGCAATTCAAACTGCTGCAGCAGCACGGCCCCGTGGCGCTGAATCGTCCGGCGCCGGAAGAGCTGCTGAAGAACATTCTCTATTACCTCAGCAAGTGCCCGCCGAGTTCTGCTCGGTTACAGGCGATTCACAGCCACTTCAAGCTCGCCGAGGCCCTGCCGGATGAACAGGTACTCGATCGGGAACGTGCGCAGATGCGCGGACCGGATCGCGAAACCATGGGCTCGGTGGTTTCGGCGCTGATGGAAGAGCTGGTCGGGGTCAAGGATGCGCTGGATCTCTATGTGCGCAACCCGCAGCGCGATCCGGCAGCTCTCGAAGCCCAGTTACCGGTTATCAAGCGGATCGGTGACACCATGGCGGTGCTGGGGCTCGGCAGTCCGCGCAAGGTGCTGGCCGAACAGCAGCAGCTGCTCGAGCAGATGCTGCGCAGTGGAAAACCTGCGGATGATGGCCAGCTGATGGATATTGCCGGTGGCCTGCTGTATGTCGAGGCCACGCTGTCGGGTATTGTTGAGGAGCAGGCTGACAGTGCCAACGGGTCCATGCCGCTGCGCGAGATTGCGCGGGTGCATGAAGCGGTACTGCGTGAAGCGCGTAATGCGCTGGAGCAGGCCAAGGAAGCTCTGGTCGAGTTTATCAATTCGAAGTGGGATCACCGTTATCTCGAGCCGGCGCCGGAGCTGCTGCGCAGTGTCCGCGGTGGTTTTGCCATGATCCCGCTGCCGCGTGCCGCTCAGATTATCGAGCGAGCCAACGCCTTTATCGTTGAAGAGTTGCTGGAGCAGCGGCAGGAGCCGGACTGGAACCGTCTGGAACTGCTCGCTGACGCCATCACCAGCGTGGATTATTACCTCGATCGTCTGGCCGAAGAGCATCCCCAACAGGGTGATGTGCTGCTCGATGTCGCTGAAGAAAGCCTCGCAGCACTGGGCTTTGGGGTTGCTGCCGAAGCTTTGAGCGCGGAGCCTGTGGCCGAAGCCGAAGCCGAAGCCGAAGCCGAAGCCGAAGCCGAAGCCGAAGCCGAAGCCGAAG
>CAYWUD010000099.1:0-215 GCA_964461355.1 uncultured Pseudomonadales bacterium
GCTGATGATGCGGGTTCGATTCCCGCTGCCCGCTCCAGATAGGGCTCATGTAGCTCAGTAGGTAGAGCACACCCTTGGTAAGGGTGAGGTCACCAGTTCAACTCTGGTCATGAGCTCCACAATTTGATATCTGCAGTACAGTCTTATATCTCTAAGAGATTAAAAGGGCTGGTCTTATTTAAAGCGCGTTGTTATAGTGGCGTGCTTCTAGTCAA
>CAYWUD010000099.1:225-7677 GCA_964461355.1 uncultured Pseudomonadales bacterium
TGCAGGCCAGTAGCTCAATTGGTAGAGCACCGGTCTCCAAAACCGGGGGTTGGGGGTTCGATTCCCTCCTGGCCTGCCACTTCTTCCTATCTTGTTCTTGTTTGGATTAGAGGCTAAAGCTTAGATGGGCTCCAAAGCAGGCGCGGATAGCGCAACACGTTTCGATGGTGCCAAGTGGCTTCTGGTAACCGCGCTGATTGGTGTCGGAGTCTACGGCAACTACTACTTTTCCGAAGAGTCTCTCCTGTATAGAGTTATCGGCTTGCTCGTGCTTGCGGGTGTTGCGGCTTTTGTTGCGCTGCAGACCGGCAAGGGGCAGGCCTTTTGGTCGTTGCTGACCGAAGCGCGTGCAGAGATTCGCAAGGTTGTATGGCCGACCCGCCAGGAAACTGTGCAGACCACCTTGATCGTTGTGGCTGTTGTCTTCTTCATGAGTCTCCTGCTGTGGGGAATCGACTCTCAGCTGGGCTGGATCATTAGTAGTTTTATCGGGTAGGACTGAAAGATGAAGCGTTGGTACGTAGTGCATGCCTATTCGGGCTACGAAAAACGGGTTATGCGTTCGCTGAAAGAGCGTATCAAGCTGCATGGCATGGAAGACCTGTTTGGCGATGTTCTGGTTCCTACCGAAGAAGTGGTCGAGATCAAGGGTGGCCAGAAGCGTCGTTCCGAGCGCAAGTTCTTCCCGGGTTATGTTCTGGTCAATATGGAAATGACCGAAGAAAGCTGGCACCTGATCAACAGTACTCCGCAGGTGCTCGGTTTTATCGGTGGTACCGCCGACAAGCCGGCCCCGATCAGCGACAAAGAAGCCGAGCTGATTCTGCAGCGCGTTGAAAAAGGTGCCGAGGCGCCGCGTCCGAAGACTCTGTTCGAGCCGGGCGAGATGGTGCGTGTTGTCGATGGCCCGTTTGCCGACTTCACAGGTGTGGTTGAAGAGATCAACTACGAAAAGAGCCGTCTGCAGGTTGCGGTCATGATCTTTGGTCGTTCAACTCCGGTAGAACTGGAGTTCAGCCAGGTCGAAAAGAGCTAACAGGCTCTACAGTTTTGCGAACCCCGCTTCACTCCAGGTGATGCGGGGTTCTCATGTCTGAGGCGTCAGCCTCTTACTGTCGGGGAGCTCGGCATCATGTCGGGCGCATGTACCCAAACTGAGGTGAAAAATGGCTAAGAAAGTTCAAGCCTACATTAAGTTGCAGGTTAAGGCCGGTCAGGCCAACCCGAGTCCGCCCGTAGGTCCCGCACTGGGTCAGCACGGTGTGAACATCATGGAATTCTGCAAGGCGTTCAACGCCAAGACCCAGAGCGTTGAGCCGGGCCTGCCGATTCCGGTTGTTATTACCGTTTACTCCGATCGCAGTTTCACTTTTGAAACCAAGACTCCGCCGGCAGCTGTGCTGCTGATGAAGGCTGCGAAGCTGAAGAAAGGTTCCGGTCGTCCGAACACTGAAAAGGTCGGCACCGTAACTCGCGAGCAGCTGGAAGAGATCGCCAAGACTAAAGAGCCGGATCTGACTGCCGGTGACATGGAAGCGGCTGTGCGTACCATCGCTGGTACCGCTCGTTCCATGGGTCTGAACGTGGAGGGCTTGTAATGGCTAAGTTGACTAAGCGCGCCAAGCTGATCCGCGACAAGATCGATTCTCAGGCATCCTACTCCATGACCGACGCGGTTGCTCTGCTGGCAGAGCTGTCTACCGTGAAGTTCAAGGAATCTGTAGACGTTGCTGTAAACCTGGGCGTTGATCCGCGTAAATCCGATCAGGTTGTACGTGGCTCTACCGTTCTGCCGAACGGTACCGGTAAAGACGTGCGTGTTGCCGTATTTACCCAGGGTGCCAACGCTGACGCCGCTAAAGAAGCAGGCGCCGAGCTGGTAGGCATGGATGACCTGGCTGCTCAGATCAAGGCCGGCGAAATGAACTTCGACGTGGTTATCGCTTCTCCGGATGCGATGCGCGTTGTCGGTCAGCTGGGCCAGATCCTGGGTCCGCGTGGTCTGATGCCGAACCCGAAAGTGGGTACTGTAACTGCTGACGTGGCTACCGCTGTTAAGAACGCGAAGGCCGGTCAGGTACGTTTCCGTACTGACAAGAACGGTATTATTCACTGCTCCATCGGTAAAGTGGATTTCTCCGCTGAAGCCCTGCAGCAGAACCTGGAAGCTCTGCTGGCTGATCTGAAGAAGCTCAAGCCGGCAAGCGCCAAAGGCATTTACATGAAGAAGGTCTCCCTGTCCACCACCATGGGCCCGGGTCTGACCGTCGACATGGGTTCTCTGAGCCTGTAAGTGCCTAATGCTTTGCGGGCCCCGTCTTCGGTCGGGGCACCGTCAAAGACCGCAGGTGTGTTGGCTTAATTACCCGTAAGGGAGCCTGCGCAGATGGAAGACCGCAGTGATGTGGTCCAACCATCAAGTCGTTCCCCGAAACTGTTCGGGGGGTTGGAAACCACAGGGGTTCGCCCCTGTCACTTAGGAGACACAACAGTGGCATTAGGTCTCGAAGACAAGAAAGCAATTGTTGCTGAAGTCAACGAAGCTGCTGCTGCCGCCCTCTCCGTGGTAGTTGCCGACTCTCGTGGCGTCGCCGTTGATGCAATCACTGGTCTGCGTAAGCAGGCTCGTGAAGCTGGCGTACAGCTGCGCGTTGTCCGTAACACCCTGGCCCGTCGTGCTTTCGCCGGTACTCAGTTCGAGTGCCTGACCGAAAGCTTCGTTGGTCCGACTCTGATCGCATTCTCCATGGAACACCCGGGCGCTGCTGCTCGTCTGTTCAAGGATTTCGCGAAAGACGAAGACAACTTCGAAGTTAAAGCACTGGCCTTCGAGGGCGAGCTGATCGCAGCTCAAGATATCGATCGTCTGGCAAGCCTGCCGACTTACGACGAAGCCGTGGCTCGCCTGATGGCAGCCATGAAGGAAGCGGCCGCTGGCAAGCTGGCTCGTACCCTGGCGGCTCTGCGCGACAAGCTGCAAGAAGAAGCTGCCTGATCCGTTAGGCGCTTTACGATCTTTTAAGATTTCACTACGAGCAAGTTTTGCTCTTATTGTCTAGGAAGTTACATCATGGCTCTGACTAAAGAAGATATCCTGAACGCAATCGCCGAAATGTCTGTAATGGACGTTGTTGAGCTGGTTGAAGCGATGGAAGAGAAATTCGGCGTTTCTGCTGCTGCCGCTGTAGTTGCTGGTCCGGCTGCTGCTGCCGCTGCTGAAGAGCAGACCGAATTCGACGTAGTCCTGACCGCTGCTGGTGACAAGAAAGTAAACGTGATCAAGGTTGTTCGCGGCATCACCGGTCTGGGTCTGAAAGAAGCTAAGGCTATGGTTGACGGCGCTCCGGCTACCGTTAAAGAAGCTGTTAGCAAGGACGAAGCTGAATCCATCAAGAAAGAGCTGGAAGAAGCTGGCGCACAAGTGGAAGTTAAGTAATTCTACGTGCGATCTAAGAGCTTTCTCTGACAGCTCGAAATGGCTGGTGGCTCTGCCACCGGCCTTTTTCCGTTGTACACTTACACGGTTTTATTCGGTCAATTGACCTGGATTCAGGGCCGCCCGGTCCTGACGCTTGCGAAGCATTACAATGCTTTGGGTCCACTCTGCCGCTCCTTGGCACATGCAAAGTGAGACGGCCAACTGCAGGTGACCAAGCTGGGGAACACTGATGGCTTACTCATATACTGAGAAAAAACGTATCCGCAAGGATTTCGGGAAATTGCCGCACGTTATGGACGTGCCGTACCTGTTGGCAATTCAGCTCGATTCCTACCGCAAGTTTCTGCAGTCCGATGTGGCCGCAGAAGCGCGTGCCGACCTGGGTCTGCATGCTGCCTTTAAATCTGTATTTCCTATTGTTAGCTATTCCGGCAATGCGGCGCTGGAGTATGTGGGGTACAAGCTTGGTGCGCCGGCCTTCGATGTAAAAGAATGTCAGTTGCGTGGGGTTACCTATGCGGTACCGCTGCGCGTCAAGGTTCGCTTGATCATCTATGACAAAGATTCGTCCACCAAGGCGATCAAGGATATCAAGGAACAGGAAGTGTACATGGGCGAAATTCCGCTCATGACCGAAAACGGTACCTTCATCATCAACGGTACCGAACGAGTGATCGTTTCCCAGTTGCACCGTTCACCGGGTGTATTCTTCGATCACGACAAGGGCAAGACCCACTCCTCAGGCAAGTACCTGTATTCTGCGCGTGTGATCCCCTACCGCGGCTCCTGGCTGGACTTCGAGTTCGACCCCAAGGATCTGGTGTTTGTCCGTATCGACCGTCGTCGCAAGCTGCCGGCTACCATCCTGCTGCGTGCGCTGGGTTACAGCAACCAGGAAATTCTGGAGCGTTTCTTCGATACCATCAGCTTCCGTCTGAACGGTGAAGAAGTGGCGATGGAACTGGTTGCCGAGCGCCTGCGCGGTGAAGCGGCCAGCTTCGATATCTGCGATGCCGACGGTAATGTTCTGGTTGAGCGTGGCCGCCGTGTGACTGCACGTCATATCCGCCAGCTGAGCCAGGCCGGGATTACCGAGCTGACCGTGCCGGGTGAATACCTGTTCGGCAAGCGTCTGGCGAAGGATCTGATTCACCGTGCCACCGGTGAGGTGATTGCCAACTGCAACACCGAGATTACTCCTGAGCTGCTGGAACAGCTGGCCAGTGCCGGTGTCGACAGCCTGGAAACCCTGTACACCAACGAACTCGATTGCGGTGCCTTTATTTCCGACACGCTGGCGGCCGATTCCACCAGCAGCCGTCTGGATGCGCTGGTCGAGATCTACCGCATGATGCGCCCCGGTGAGCCGCCGACAAAGGATGCCGCCGAAGCGCTGTTCCAGGGCCTGTTCTTCAGCGCCGAGCGTTATGACCTGTCCGGCGTAGGCCGGATGAAGTTCAACCGCCGTCTGGGCCGCTCCAGCGACACCGGTCCGGGTGTACTGGATAGCGACGACATCGTCGATGTTCTGGAAGAGCTCGTTAAGATCCGTAATGGTCTGGGCACCACCGACGATATCGACCACCTGGGTAACCGTCGTATCCGTTCTGTCGGGGAAATGGCCGAGAACCAGTTCCGTGTGGGTCTGGTCCGCGTCGAGCGTGCTGTTAAAGAGCGTCTGTCGATGGCCGAAAGCGAAGGCCTGATGCCGCAGGATCTGATCAACGCCAAGCCGGTTGCGGCGGCGGTGAAGGAGTTCTTCGGTTCCAGCCAGCTGTCCCAGTTCATGGACCAGAACAACCCGCTGTCCGAAATCACTCACAAGCGTCGTGTTTCCGCGTTGGGCCCGGGCGGTCTGACCCGTGAGCGTGCCGGCTTCGAGGTTCGAGACGTACACCCGACCCACTATGGTCGTGTATGCCCGATCGAGACTCCGGAAGGTCCGAACATCGGTCTGATCAACTCGCTGGCTACCTATGCCCGCACCAACGATTACGGCTTCCTGGAGTCTCCGTACCGCAAGGTTGTAGACGGTCAGGTCACCGACGAAATCGATTATCTCTCTGCCATCGAAGAGAGCGAATACGTGATCGCGCAGGCCAGCGCGAGCATGGATGACGACAAGCGTCTGACCGATGAACTGGTTAACGTGCGTCACAAGAACGAATTTACCCTGATGCCGCCGGAATCCGTGAACTACATGGATGTATCCCCGCGTCAGGTGGTATCCGTTGCAGCGTCCATGATCCCGTTCCTGGAGCACGATGACGCGAACCGTGCACTGATGGGTTCCAACATGCAGCGTCAGGCTGTACCGACCCTCAAGAGCGACAAGCCGCTGGTCGGTACCGGTATGGAACGCAACGTGGCGCAGGACTCCGGTGTCTGTATCTCTGCACGTCGTGGCGGTGTGATCGACAGTGTGGACGCGGCCCGTATCGTGGTGCGCGTCAATGCCGACGAGCTGGAGCCGGGCGAAGCGGGTGTGGATATCTACAACCTGACCAAGTACGTGCGTTCCAACCAGAACACCTGTGTGAACCAGCGCGCGATCGTGCTGGAAGGCGATCAGGTGTCTCGTCGTGACGTACTGGCCGACGGTCCGTCTGTCGACATGGGTGAGCTGGCTCTGGGCCAGAACATGCGCGTCGCGTTCATGCCGTGGAACGGTTACAACTTCGAGGACTCCATCCTGCTGTCCGAGCGGGTGGTGCAGGAAGATCGCTTTACCACCATCCACATTCAGGAACTGACCTGTGTGGCGCGTGATACCAAGCTCGGTTCCGAGGAGATCACCTCCGATATTCCGAACGTCGGTGAAGCAGCGCTGACCAAGCTGGATGAAGCCGGTATCGTCTACGTGGGTGCCGAAGTGGGCCCGGGCGACATTCTGGTCGGTAAGGTCACTCCGAAGGGTGAGACCCAGCTGACTCCGGAAGAGAAGCTGCTGCGCGCGATCTTCGGTGAGAAGGCGTCCGACGTTAAGGACACTTCCCTGCGCGTGGGTACCAGCACCAAGGGTACCGTTATCGATGTTCAGGTCTTTACCCGTGACGGCGTAGAGAAGGACAGCCGTGCTCTGGCGATCGAAAAGTCCCAGCTCGACGAAGTGCGCAAGGATCTCAACGAAGAGTTCCGTATTGTTGAAAACGCTGCCTTCGAGCGTCTGCAGGAAGCTCTGGTAGGTCAGGTCGTCGATGGCGGTCCGAACCTGAAGAAAGGTGACAGCATTACCGCTGAGTACCTTGCGGGTCTGGCCCACGATCAGTGGTTCAAGCTGCGTCCGCAGACCGAAGCGATCTGCGAGCAGCTCGAAGCGGCGCAGAAGCACCTGGCCGAGAAGCGTGCCGATCTGGACGCGCGTTTCGAAGACAAGAAGAAAAAGCTGCAGACCGGCGATGATCTGGCTCCGGGCGTACTGAAAATCGTCAAGGTCTACCTGGCGATCAAGCGTCGCATCCAGCCGGGTGACAAGATGGCGGGTCGTCACGGTAACAAGGGTGTGGTTTCCATCATCATGCCGGTTGAAGACATGCCGTACGACAGCGAAGGCAACCCGGTAGACGTGGTGCTGAACCCGCTGGGTGTACCGTCGCGGATGAACGTCGGTCAGATTCTGGAAACCCACCTGGGTGCAGCGGCGCGCGGTCTGGGCCACAAGATCAACAAGATGATCGAAGCTCAGAAGTCCGTTGCGGAACTGCGCAAGTTCCTGGATGAGGTCTACAACCAGGTTGGCAAGGGCCGTCACGAAACCATCGATCAGTTCTCCGATGCCGAAGTGATCGAGCTGGCCAAGAACCTGTGCAAGGGTGTTCCGATGGCTACCCCGGTCTTCGACGGTGCCAAGGAAGCCGAAATCAAGGCGCTGCTGCGCCTGGCCGATATGGATGACTCCGGTCAGACCCGTCTGTTTGACGGCCGTACCGGCGACCAGTTCGACCGTCCGGTAACCGTGGGTTACATGTACATGCTGAAACTGAACCACCTGGTAGACGACAAGATGCACGCAC
>CAYWUD010000100.1:0-7665 GCA_964461355.1 uncultured Pseudomonadales bacterium
AGGGACCCCTGAAGATCGGCGTGATCGCCGGTCCCGAGGCGGACCTGATGCAGGTTGCGGTCGAACAGGCGCGCAGCGAAGGGCTGGATGTGGAGCTGGTTGAGTTTACCGACTACATTTCGCCGAACGTCGCCCTCAGCGATGGCAGCATCGACCTCAATGCCTTCCAGCACGGTCCGTACCTCGATCGTATGGTCGCTGACCGGGGCTTCAAGCTGGTGGCTGTGGCCAATACTTTTGTCTATCCGATCGGCGCCTACAGCCGTGAGATCAAGCAACTCGATCAGCTCAGCGACGGTGCCAAGGTGGCGATCCCCAACGATCCGAGCAACGAAGGGCGTACCCTGATCCTGCTGCACAAGAGCGGGCTGATCGAACTCAAGGATATCAACAACCTTGAAGCGACCCCGCGCGATATCGTGGCCAATCCGAAGAACCTCAAGTTCATCGAGCTGGAAGCTGCTCAGCTGCCCCGTTCACTGGAAGATGTCGAGCTGGCCTTTATCAACTCCACCTACTCCGTGGCTGCGGGTCTGCTGCCGACCCGTGATGCGCTGCTGGTCGAAGGCAAGGATTCTCCCTACGTGAACCTGATGGTGGCGCGTGCAGACAATCAGGACGATCCGCGTATTGCGCAGCTGATCAAGGCGTTCCAGACCGAGGCGGTGGAAGCGAAGGCGCTCGAGCTGTTCAAGGGCGGTGCGCTGCCCGGCTGGAAGTGATCGAAGCCGTCATAAAGATGCAGTCATAAAAAAAGCTCCGCCTGGCGGAGCTTTTTTTATGCCGAGCACAGAACCGGCTCAGTCGCGTTCCTCGCGCAGCAGACGGTCAAGGTCGATGACTTCATCTCCCTTGATGCCCAGCGCATCGTTGATCTTGTCGATCAGCTTGTCGATACCGAGCATGTTTTCGATATAGGCACCGTGGTTGTCGGGATTGTGGGCGCCGTTGGTAAACAGGTTCATCTCCTTCATCTGCTGGCGTACCCAGTGCGGCAGGTTGTAGACCTGATCGCGGCGCAGCGTCTGCTGCTGCTGGCGATCGGGCGAGCCGTCGGCCATCGCCACCTTGTACTCGATCAGCAGCGCCTGTTCGGGGTTGGTGGGCTGGGTGGTCAGGGTGATGCTGACGCGCGCATGGTCGGTGAACTCATCCGCTTCGGTCAGTTCCAGTACCAGCGGGCCAAAGGTTTTCGATTCCATCCTGTATCTCCTCAAAAAAGGCCGAGATCACCGTCGCCGGTGTCGGGCTCAGTCACCATCACGTAGAAATCGGTCCAGATCGATCGGCGCACCGGCTTCGATCTTCAGGGCCTTGCGGATCTTGTCGTGCAGTTCTTCGGTCCAGGCCCCTTTCAGAAAGAGACCGTAATTCTGGGCGGTATGTTCACCGTGTTCGAGCAGGCCGAGCGCCTTGAGCTCGGAGCGGATCTTGTGCGCAAAGCTGTACACCATGTCGCGGCGCATCAGCGTGCGGTGTACGTATTCGCTGTTGTCATCAAGCTGGCGGATCAGGTAGTCGATGGTCAGTGCCTGTTCCGGGTTGGCATCATCGGTAGTAAAGCGCAGTTCCACGCGGGCGTGGGGGGTCTGGCCGTCGGCCTTGTAGAAGTTCAACAGATAGGGCCCAAAGCACTGCTGGCTCATAGAAGCTCCCTGTGGCTAGCCTTGTTGCACTTGGGCGCAGGCGCCGCCTGCGCCGCACGATCCTGCCGGTTCAGGCGATCGGCAGGGTAAAGCGGAAGATGGTGCCACCCTCGGGGTTGTGTTCGAAGGTCAGGCGCCCACCGTGAGTCTGGATGATCGAGTGACAGATCGACAGACCGATGCCCATGCCGTTCGATTTGGTGGTGTAGAACGGTGTGAACAGCTTTTCGGCGGCGTCGGCGGCCAGACCATGACCGCGGTCGATCACCGAGATGCGTACATATTCACGGTCGAGCTGTTCGGTTTTGACCAGCACGCCGAGCGCGCGGGTCGGTTCGTCGCGCATCGCTTCCATGGCATTGCGCACCAGGTTCAGCGCTACCTGCTGGATCTGTACCGGATCGACCTGCACCACCGGCAGGGTGTCGGCCAGATCGAGCTTGATCTCCATGCTGTTGTTTTTGGCATCCACTTCGGCCAGGCGCACCACATCGGTGATCAGCTTGTTCGGATCGATCAGCTCGTCGATATGCTCGGGCTTTTTCACAAAGCGGCGGATCCGCGCGATCACCTCACCGGCGCGGCGCGCCTGTACGCCGATCTTGTCGAGAGCTTCCTGCACGCTGTCCATCGGCGGTTCGTCACGCGCGAGCATGCGGTTGCAGACCTGGGCGTAGTTGGAAATGGCGGTCAGCGGCTGGTTGACCTCGTGGGCAATCCCCGCGGCCATCTCGCCCATGATCGATAGACGTGAAACATGGGTCAGTTTCTGCTGCTGCTCCTTGAGCTCGTCCAGCGCCTGCTGCAGGGCTTCCTGCTGGCGTTTTTTCTCGGTGATGTCGCGAAAGACCAGCACGGCGCCACTGATGGCATCCTGTTCACGGACCGGAGTGCAGCTGTAGTCCACCGGGAACGCCTGGCCGCCGGCGCGCCAGAACAGACCGTCCTCGATGGTGGCGTTATCACCGGCGCTCAGTACCTGGGCCACGGGGGTCTGGCTGCGCTCATCGCCCTCTTCGCAGTGCAGCAGCTTGCTGAACAGGTTCTGGCCGATCAGCTGGTTTTCGCTCCAGCCGGTAATCTGGCTGGCGGCGGGGTTGGCAAAGGTGATCTGGCCGTTCAGATCCAGACCGAAGATCCCTTCGCGCATGCTGGTCAGCAGGCGTTCGTTGTGTGCTTCAAGCTGGCGGTTACGCTCGGAGAGGGCGCGTTCGAGGCGGTGAATCTTGAGCTGGGTCTCGACCCGGGCGATCACTTCCTCGGCCTGGAACGGCTTGGAGATAAAGTCGACCGCGCCGGTTTCAAGGCCGCGCACCTTGTCCTTGGTGTCATCGAGCGCCGAGAGAAAGATGACGGTGATATTGGCCGTTTCCGGATCGGCCTTCAGCTGACGGCAGACTTCGTAGCCGTCGATACCCGGCATCATGATGTCGAGCAGGACCAGCGCCGGCAGCGCCTTGCGTGCAATTTTCAGCGCGCTCTCGCCGTTCTTGGCAATCAGCAGCTTGTAGCCCTGACCATTGAGGGTGTGCAGCAGGACCTGAAGGTTGGTGGGGTTGTCATCCACCAGCAGGATGCGTTCGTTATGGAGGTCCGCCTCAGAGGCTGCGTGCATATCCGTCATTGCAGGTCCCAATCTAGCCGAGCCCCGAACTACACGGGGCGGGAAAACGCGAAACACCAACCTTCACACTCGAAGCCGATGGCGTCAACTCTCGGACATTGTCGCAGAGCAGCTAATCGGCTCTAGCGCACGACATTGCTCGAGCAGGTGCTCGAGCTTTTCCAGTTCAAAATTGCGGCAATAGTGACGCAGCTGCTGACTCAGGGCTTCGAGGCCGAACTCTTCGGCGAGTGCGTCGGCCACCTGTTCGATACCGGCGACATCGCCAAGGTCGAGGTTGGCGGAAAGACCGCAGTAGAGGAGCTGCAACGCCTGTGGCGGCAGCTTTTCGAGGTCTGCATGCTCCTGCGCACTCAGGCGCTGTCGGCCCGTGTTCGCTTCGACCGGCGTGATCAACGCCTTGGGCAGCGTGCGGGCGAGGGTTTCGAACAGCTCGTTGGCATGGAACGGCTTGCCGATCAGGGCATTGGCGCCGGCGTCTTCCCAGGCCTGTTTGAGTTCGGGCTGGACGTTGGCGCTGATGGCAATGACCGGAAGGTGGCAGAGGGCAGGATGCTGGCGCAGGCGCCGCGTGGCCTCAAGGCCATCGAGGCGCGGCATGCGCAGGTCCATCAGGACCAGATCGATCGGTTGCCGGGCGAGAAGCTCGAGCGCCTGTTCGCCATCTTCGGCCTCGACACAGATAAAGCCTGCCCCCTCGAGCAGTTGCACCAGTACGGCCCGGTTGGCGGCGACATCATCGGTGATCAGGATGCGCCAGTGCCCTTTCGGGCTGACCTGCCAGGGTTGCTGATCCTGCAGGCGCAGGTGCGGACTGTCGGGGGCCGAGCAGCGCACCAGCGGTATGCAGAAGCTGAAGCAGCTGCCCTTGCCGGGATTGCTGCTGGCTTCGAGCTGGCCGCCGAGCGCCTGTACCAGTCGCCGGCTGATGGCGAGCCCCAAGCCGGTACCGCCGGCCTGCTGGCCGGCTGTAGTCTGTTTGAAGGGCTCGAAGACCTGATCGAGTTCGCTCTGCTCGATGCCGATGCCGCTGTCGCGCACCGACAGCTGCAAGGTTTCGCCAATGCGGCTGATCTCAAGGGTGACAAAGCCTGCGGGGGTGAACTTGATCGCGTTGCCGACCAGATTGACCAGCACCTGGCGCAGTTTGGTGGCGTCGGTCTCGACCCATTCGGGCAGATCCGGCGCCAGTCTGAGGCTGAGTTCCAGCCCCTGCTGGGCGGCGCGTTCGCCGAGCATGTCGCGTACGCTCTGCAGCAGGGGGCCAAGCTCGACCGCATCACGGTTGAGCGTGATCCCTTCGCTGTCGATCTTGGACAGATCCAGTACGTCGTTGATCAGGGTCAGCAGATGCTGGCCACAGCTTTCGATTGCTTCCAGACTCTGCCGCTGCCCCGGGCTGGCGCTCTGGTCGCGCAGCAGAATCTGGGTGTAGCCCAGCACCCCGTTGAGCGGCGTGCGCAGCTCGTGACTCATGTTGGAGAGGAACTGGCTCTTCGCGCGGTTGGCCGTTTCGGCGGCGTCGCGGGCGGCGCGCAGCTCCTCCTCGGCCTGCTTGTGACGGGTGATGTCGTGGGCGATCCCCTCGATCGCGGTAACCTCGCCCTGCGGATTGCGCGCTGCGATCTCCAGCACCTCCATGATGCGGCGGCTGCCGTCGGCATGGCGGAATTCGCAGACGAAGGGGCCGCGCGCCTCGCCGCGGTTGACCGCCTGCTGCTGCTCGGCAATGAAGCGGTTGAGGGATGAATCGCTGAGCAGGGCGTTGCCTTCATTCCGGAAGGTGCTGCGGCTGTATCCGAGAATCTGCTGTACCGAGGGACTGACGTAGCGGTACTGCCCACGAGGATCACGGGAGTAGAAGAAATATTCGCGCTGCAACCCTTCGACCAGGCGGCGGTAGCGCTCTTCGCTCTGACGCAGGGCTTCTTCGGCCTGTTTGCGGGCGCTGATGTCGCGCAGCGCAATCGCGATCAGGGCCGCATCATCGGTTTCAAGACGGGCTCCGGTCAGTTCGACCGGGATTTCTGCGCCGTCGGCGCGCAGCACGCGTGTTTCAAAGGCGTGGCTGGGGTCACCGTTGTGCTGCCCCAGCTGGTCGAAATAACGCTGCTGCTGGGTGCGCAGGGCCGGGCTGATCAGCTGGGCCAGCGGCATCGCCTGCAGCTGGTCGCGTGCCCGGGCAAACAGATTTTCCGCTTCACAGTTGGCCAGCTGCACCAGCCCTTCGGGGTCGGTGATCAGCATGGCGTCGGGCGCCGACTCGAGCAGCGCCCGGAATTTCTGGCTGTCCTGATGCTGCTCGGTAATATCGTGGCCGAATCCTTCGGCGCCGATCACCTCGCCGGCGGCATCGCGTACCGGCACCTTGAACAGCTCCAGCCGTCGCGGCGTGCCGTCCTTGTGCAGCATCTCGATTTCGTAGGTGGCTTCGAGGCTTTCGCCGGCCAGTACGCGGTCGGTGATCGACGGGGCGGCCTGGTTGATCGGGTGGGCGCTGAGAAACTGGGTAAACGGTCCGCAGAACTCTTCCTGACGGTATCCGAGGACATCGGTAATCGAGGGGCTGACGAAGCTGATATGACCGTTGAGATCGTGGGTGAAGTAGTAGTAGCGCCCGCGCAGTCCCTGCGCTAGACGGCTGATATTGGCGGTGCGGGCCTGGGTCAGCGCCTCGGCGCGGATTTTCAGCTCTGCGGCCATGCGCAGGAAACTGCGTGCCAGCTCGCCGGTTTCGTCCTGATTACCGGTATCCAGTTCGGTGCTGAGTTCGCCCCGGGCCATTTTGCGCACCGCCCGGTTGAGCTTTCGCAGTGGCCGGGTAATCAGGGTCGAGACACTCCAGACGCAGAAGATGATCAGGAGCAGCGACAGCAGCAGCAGGGCGGCGATGATGACCGCCTGATCACGCACCTCGGCCAGTGCCTGGGTACGGCTGATGCTGGCGGCCAGACGCCAGTCATTGGCGCTGATCGGAGCATAGAAGGCCCAGTGTTCGTGTTCGCTGCCACCCGGCATGCCGGCAACGGGCTGGCCGCTGGCATCGAGCAGCTGAAACTGCTGGCGCAGGTCGCGCGGCAGGTGCTGGCGCAGGGTGTCGAGGGTGATATCGACCTGCAGACGGCCGATCTGCTGCGAGCCGCGCCGAATGGACGTGCTATAACTGGTAACCTTGGTATCGTCACGTTGGTAGAGCGTACTCCAGCGCCCTGCGGCGGGCAGCAGCGCGGTTGCCGTGGCAGCGCCCGGGGTGCGTAGCCGGGACAGGCGCAGTGCGGGGGTGTTCAGCTCCAGATGCAGTCCGGCCAGATCGGGATTGCGTTGCATCAGTTCCTGCAGATGGCCGTCGAGGTCATCGGCGCTCGCTTCAGGGCCGATCTCGGCGAGCAGAACGGCGCCGGTATCGGCGATGCGCTGAGCCTGCAGCAGGGTGCTGCTGACTTCGTCGGCGTAGTGCGCGGCCAGCTCCTGCATGTGCCGTTCGACATCGCGCGAGGCGTTCTGTACCGCAAGGTACAGGGTCATGCCGAACAGCAGAATATAGATCAGGGTGATCGGCAGTACGGTGAAGCTGATGATCTTCTGGCGAATGGATGAGCCCATTCGATCCCTCCTGGCCTTCGTCCTGTGAGGGTTCACAGAACACCCTAGGTGTTGGAAAATTAGCCCGCCCGCTGGCGGCGGGGTATAGGTATAAATGCCTAGCGGGTGGTTTTGCACCACCCCCTGGACTGAGGATGGGCCGATGTTGAAGTTGCTGGTGATAGGTGCCGAAGGGCAGGTGGGGGACGCACTCACCCAGGCGTTGGGTGAGCGGGATATTCCCTTTGTGGCACCGGGCCGCGACGAGCTGGATCTGACCGATCACCGCGCCCTGGCCGACTGGGTCGAGCGCGAAGATCCGGGGGTGATCGTCAATGCGGCGGCCTATACCAACCCCACCGGAGCCGGCTATGAACCGTCGCGCTGCTTTGCCGTCAACCGCGATGCCGTCGCCTTTCTGGCCGATCTGTGTCAGGCGCAGGAGCGTATCCTGATTCAGCTCTCAAGCTGGCGGGTGTTCGATGGCAGCAAGGACGAACCCTATACCGAAAAGGACAAGCCGAATCCTGACGGAGTACTGGCCAACAGTTTCTGGCAGGGCGAGGAGCAGATTCGTCAGCGGCTGGCACGCCATATCATTCTGCGTCTGTCCTGGATCATCAGTACCCGGGCCGACGGCGCCCTGTGCCGCTTGCTCGGGGCGCTGCAGAATGCCGATTCGCTGGCGGTCGCCCATGAACGGATCGGCTGTCCGACGCCGGTGGAGGACGTGGCCCGGGTGCTGGCAGCGATAGTGCTGCAGCTCGATTGCGGTCCCGATGTCTGGGGCACTTACCATTACGGTGCCGTTGA
>CAYWUD010000101.1:0-7663 GCA_964461355.1 uncultured Pseudomonadales bacterium
CCAGTACCCGCGCCATGATCTTGGCCGACAGTTTCAGGTTGACGCGGCGGCTGGCAAGATCGAGGAAATAGGCCCGCATGGTGCGCAGCAGCAGGTCGGAAAGCAGAATCAGACCGATACCGATCGCCAGCATCCACAGGGTTTCGAGGGCGTAGTTGGGGACCACGCGGTCGTAAACGTTCATGGTGAAAAACGGCATCGCCAGCGCAAAGCAGTTGATAAAGAACGCCGCGACCAGCACATCCCGATAGACCGGCAGGTTTTCCTTCAACGCCTGCCAGAACCAGTGCCCCCGGGAAACCGTCCCCGCACCGGCAACCCGATTATCAAAGCGAAACTTCGGGCGCACCATGATGCTGATGCCCGAATACTGCGCCTCGAGTTCGGCCAGAGAGATCTCGACCTGGGTTTCGCGCAGTTCGGGCCAGATTACCCGGCACTGGCCTTCGGCAACCGCCATCAGCAGACAGGCGCGCTTGCCATTGAGCAGCAGCACCGCGGGCAGCAGAGAAGCATTCAGATCGGCCAGAGGCGCACGCAGGATACGGCTGTCGAGCCCCACACTGGCGGCGGCACGGCCAAACAGGCTCGGCGTCAGGCGACGCTCTTCCAGCGGCAGGCCGGCGATCAGTGCTTCACGGGTGGTCGCACGGCCGTGGTAGCTGCTCAGCGTCAGCAGGCACTCCACCAGCGGATCAACATCGGTGACCTTCATCGTGTACAGATCCTTTGACAGACAGGACAAACAGAAATTGCAGCAACAGGCCGCAGCCCGAGACTCTTTAGAGCATAGAGCCTGCACCAGCGGGTCGGCAGGATCCGGCTCCCTCGGAATTCTTATAGTGTTTGGTTATATAAGAGCGTTTTATACCAGCCGTACTCACAAAACAAAAGCGCGACCGAGTTCACAGTTTTGCATAACCCTAGACGGAGTATGCCGTTAAAAAAAAGGCTGCATCATCGATGCAGCCTTTTCGGGGGCAGCGCCGACTCAGCTAGCGCCGCCGAGTCCGCCCTGGACCATCGCCACGGCGCGGAAGATCGCCCGCCCCTTGTTCATGGTTTCTTCCCACTCCAGGCGCGGCTGCGAGTCGGCCACCACGCCGGCGCCAGCCTGCACATACAGGCGCTGATCCTTGATCACTGCCGTGCGGATGGCGATTGCGGTATCCATATCCCCTTTCCAGGAGAGATAGCCCACCGCACCACCGTAGATACCCCGCTTGACCGGCTCGAGCTCATCGATGATTTCCATCGCGCGAATCTTCGGCGCGCCACTGAGGGTGCCGGCCGGGAAGGTCGCCTTGAGGACATCAATGGCACTGAGACCGGGCTTCAAGCGTCCGGTGACGTTGGAAACGATATGCATCACGTGGGAGTAGCGCTCGACCACCATCTTGTCGGTCAGCTCGACCGAGCCGACTTCGGCGACGCGCCCGACATCGTTGCGCCCCAGATCGATCAGCATCAGATGCTCGGCAATCTCCTTCGGATCGGCGAGCAGATCCTGCTCCAGCGCCAGATCAGCCGCCTCATCGATACCGCGCTTGCGCGTACCGGCGATCGGCCGCACGGTCACCAGCCCCTCTTCACAGCGCGCTAGAATTTCCGGGCTGGAGCCGACGATATGAAATTCGTCGAGGTTGAAGAAGAACATATAGGGCGACGGATTCAGGCACCGCAGAGCCCGGTACAGATTCAGCGGCTCGGCGCTGAAGGGAATGCTCATGCGCTGGGACGGCACCACCTGCATGCAGTCACCGGCCAGAATGTACTCCTTGACCCTGTCGACCGCCTGCTCGAAGGCTTCCTGCCCAAAGGACGAGCGGAAATCGTTTTCGTCCACGGCCGCCATCGGCACATCCTGCGGCGGGCGCACGGCCTGCTGCAGCTGGGCCAGCAGAGTCTGCTGGCGTGCCTGACCGGCCTCCCAGGCGTTGTCGTCACGCGGGTCCAGATGGCTGACGATCAGAATCTTGCCGGACAGGTTGTCGAATACCAGCACATCGTCGGAAACCATCAGCAGAATATCCGGGGTACCCAGCTCGTCGGCCGGCTGCCCCTGCTGCAGGCGCGGTTCGATATAACGCACACAGTCATAACCGAAGTAACCGACCAGTCCGCCATTGAAGCGCGGCAGATGGTCGAACTCGGCGACCCGGTAGCGCTGACGGAACGCCTCGACAAACGCCAGCGGATCCTCACAGCGTTCGGACTCCACCAGCTCGCCGTCGGTGAACACCTGCACATCGTGGCCATAGACCTTCAGAAGGGTACGGCAGGGCAGACCGATGATGGAGTAACGCCCCCATTTCTCGCCGCCCTGAACCGACTCAAGCAGATAGGTATAGGGGCTGTCGGCCAGTTTCAGATACGCCGACAGCGGTGTTTCCAGATCGGCCAGCACTTCCCGCACCACGGGGATCCGGTTGTAGCCCTCACCAGCCAGCTGCTTAAACTGTTCCAGATTCATTGCACACTCCACAAAAACTCAATCCCAATATCCACAGTAACGGGGCAGGCCCCGAGCGATCCTTACCAACGCCAGCCACGCCATCGGCGCTTGCTGCAGATTCGGGAAAGCAGGACAGGTGTTTGCAATAAGTCGTTCACCGTAGAACTCCAGAACAGACGCGGCCACTACCGGGCAGCCGCAGCAAGGCCCCTAGGGGCACATCATCGAACCTTGGCCAGCTCGGCGCGCATGGCGTCGATCACGGCACGGTAATCGGGTTGATTGAAGATGGCCGAACCGGCCACAAAGGTATCGGCACCGGCCGCGGCGATTTCGCCGATATTGCCCACACCGACACCGCCATCGACCTGCAGGCGGATATCACGCCCAGAAGCGTCGATCAGCGCGCGCACCTTGCGCAGCTTGTCGAGGGTACCGGGAATAAATTTCTGACCGCCAAAGCCGGGGTTGACCGACATCAGCAGAATCATATCCAGCTTGTCGATCACGTACTCGAGCACCTCAAGGCTGCTGGCCGGATTGAACACCAGACCCGCCTTGCACCCGCCGTCCTTGATCAGCTGCAGCGAGCGATCAACGTGCTCGGATGCTTCGGCATGAAAGGTAATGTAGCTGGCGCCGGCCTTGATGAAATCGGGAATGATGCGATCGACCGGCTTTACCATCAGGTGCACGTCGATCGGCGCCTCGATACCGTAGCTGCGCAGGGCCTGACAGACCATCGGGCCGATGGTCAGATTGGGCACATAATGATTGTCCATCACATCGAAATGGACGATATCGGCGCCGGCGGCCAGAACCGATTCGACCTCGGCGCCCAGGCGGGCAAAGTCGGCCGAAAGGATACTGGGAGCGATGGCAAAATCTTGCATGATGCTGGTCTCGGGTTATTAACAGCAGATAAGCTGGGTATTGTAACGGATCACCTCTAGCGGCCCAACCAGAGAGAACCCTGATGCGTCTTCGCCCGATCGCCTTTTTCCTTATTCTGCTCTGCAGCACGAGCAGCGGAGCCAGCGAAGAAACGGCTGCGGCGGATGCCGAACCCGCAAGCGAAACGCCGGCCACCGAGCCTGTCGCGGCCGAAGAACCGCTGTCGCCGCTGTCCGAACCACGCTGGGAGCGCTACAACCGACAGCTGGTCGAACAGCCCCTGCGCGGAGAACTGGTGTGGCTCGATGATACGCAGCAGGTACCGGCCCTGTATCGCCCCGAAGCGACCGGCCAGCCTCAGGGTGCCGTGCTCCTGCTACCGGATATGGGGCATCATGCACGCTGGCCCGGCATGCAGGAAGCACTGCGTGAACAGCTGCCCTGGTCGGGCTGGCACAGTCTGAGCATCGCCCTGCCGCCGCTGGAACCTGAGCGGCCCGCCGACAAAGCCGCCGACGAACCGGCAGAGCCTACGCCGCCGGCCAGTGAAACCGAAACAGTAACCGAAACCGAAACAGCCTCTGAATCCACCGAAACATCGCCAGCAGCCGCCGACGCGGCCTGGGCCAGCGCGCACCAGCTACACCAGCCTCTGGCACCGACCGATACTCTGGCCGAACGTCAACAGCAGCTGTTTGCCCTGCTCGATCGCGCCCGTGCCGAACTCAAGGCCCGCAATATCGTCAATCAGGCGGTCATCGCCGAGGGCGAAGCACTCTGGTGGATCACCGCCTGGCTGGAGGCTCGCCAACCCGAAGAGTTCGGCGCCCTGATCATGCGCTCACCGAAAAAACCACCGTTTGCAGAGGCCCCGGATTTTGCCGACCTGCTGGAAAAACTGCAGATCCCGCAGCAGCTTGATCTGATCGAGGATCCCCAGGCCGCACTGACAGCCAGCCGCCAGCGCGAAGCCGCCGCCCGACGCAGCGGCCAGCACTATCAGCGCCTGAACATGACGGGCCTCAATGCCGATCAGAAAGCCAAACGCCTGCGCAGCTGGCTCAACCGCAATCTGGCGGGGATGGAAAAGGCGTTTCGTTAGGCGCCGTTCTTGCGCGCCTTGCGAATCAGGTCATAGGCCGCCTGAATCTCCTGCGCTTTCTGCTTGGCCACCTCCATCATTTCTTCGGGCAGCCCCTTGGACACCAGCTTGTCCGGATGGTGCTGACTCATCAGCTTGCGGTAGGCCTTCTTCAGCGCGGCATCATCAACATCCGGCGCAACCCCCAACAGACCGTAGGCTTCACGCAGCTCATCACGACTCTGCTGGGCACTGAAGCCCTGGCCCTGCTGATGCTGGCGATAATGACGGTGAAAGTCGCGCTGGGCCTGAAAACGGCGCAGCAACAGCTCAAAGGTAAAGCTGCCGATCCCCAGGATATCGCAGGCCTGGCGCAGCAGGGCCAGTTCGGCCGGACTGATCTCGCCGTCGGCATAGGCCGCCTGCAGCTGCAGCTCGACGAACATCTGCAGCAGCTCGGGCTATGCGGCCGTCTGCCGGAAAGCGATCAGCACCTGGGTGATCTCGGTTTCCGTCCGCTTGCCGCGATTGAAATGCTCGATCGCCCGGCGCCGCATCTCGGGAGACAGTCGCATCTCGTCCATCAGCTGGCTGGCCAGCTGTATCTCCGATTCGGTCACCCGACCATCGGCCTTCGCCAGCTTGCCCATCACGACAAAGGTGGCCTCGAAAAAGGCCGCCTGAGTGCGGGCGCGCTGAGCACGCCATTGAAAACGATCACCGCTGCGCTCGCGCGCCCCACCGTCGGGACGCCGCTGCTGGCGATCGATATACATGCCGATCAGCGCCCCCAGCACGGCACCAAAGGGGCCTCCGGTGACAAAACCGATAAAGGCACAGATTATCGTTGCAGCCCACATGAACGGCGCTTCTCCTTATTGGACTCGGGCGCTGGCAAGATACTCTTCCAACGCCTGTAAACGTTCCAGCGTACCCACATCCTGCCAGTAGCCCTGATGCAGTCGGGCGGCAACCTGACCGCGCGCGATAGCCGCGCGCAGGAGTGGCGCAAGCGGGAAGGCTCCCGCCTGACAACCGGCAAACAGAGCCGGCGAAAGCAGGCTGATACCGGAAAAGGTATAACGCGGCGCATCCGCCCGGTCCGTGGCGCGACCGTCCAGCAGCCCGAAATCCCCCCCGGGGTGCTGTGCAGGATTGGGCACCAGCACCAGTTCGGCCAGATCTCCCGAGCGCAGTTCACCCAGGTCGAGTGGCGCATCACAGAACACATCGCCATTGACCAGCAAAAAGGGCGCATCACCGAGCAGCGGCAACGCCCGATGCACGCCACCACCGGTTTCCAGCGGCTCGCATTCGGCCGAGTAGCGGATGGAAACCCCCCAACGGGCACCGTCACCGAGCTCCGTTTCGATCCGCTCACCCAACCAGGCATGGTTGATCACCAGCTCGTCAATACCGGCGGCCGCCAGACGTTTGATCTGGTGCACGATCAGCGGTTCGCCACCGGCTTTGATCAGGGGTTTGGGGCACGTGAGGGTCAGGGGGCGCAGGCGCGTACCCAGCCCTGCGGCCAGAATCATTGCCTTCACCGAGGGTTCCTCCCGTAGGCAGCGTCACAGGCGCCCTAGAGTAACCATCCTCGCCCGGGATGCCCAGCACCGGGACAGACTGTGCACCAGTGCATGGACAAAAGTCCGCGACTCAGGGTAGCTAGCTACTGATGGAATGTTTATTATCCCGTACTTCTCGCGCACTCCGTAGGTATTTACCCGGAGGGCATGCCGCCGACAGGAAGCCTGGACTGAATAACAAGATGTCAGCACACCGATTTCCGCTCAGTAAACTCTCGCTCGCCGTCACTACCGCCCTGTTGACCGGGCCGGCAGCATTGGCCACCAGCATGACTGCACAGGCTCAGACCCTGGCACCGGACAGTCAGTGGCAGTGTATGCCCAACGCCCAGGGCAACGGCTGGGACTGCGGTCAGGTCAGCCGAAATCCGGGGCCGAAAATGACGGCTGTCCGTCCCGCGCCCAAGACCGACGTGCACAAGCCGGTCAGTGGCAGCGGCACCGCCATTGCAGCTGCGGGCAGCGCGACGGCAACAGCCGGTGATGACGCAGCGGCCTCGACGCCCGGCGCACTGGCGGCGGTCAGCAGTCTCGACTGGGTGGCGCGCGAAGACATGAGCGAAGAACAGGCGGCCAGACTGGCGCCGTTCATGTCCGGTGACTACATCGAACCCGAGCGCGCCGGTATCGATTTCAAGGGCGATCCGAACGGCGAGCCGATTCACGCCAGTGCCGACAAGTCCCAGTACAGTGGCGGCAACGTGGCGGTCCTCAGCGGAGCCGTGAGCGTACGCCAGGGCTATCGCCAGATCGAAAGCGAACGTGCCAAGCTGCGCCAGGACACTGCCGAAGCCGAGTTTGAAGGCAATGTGGTCTACCGCGAACCCGGTATGCTGCTGGTCGGCGATACCGCCTACGTCAACAGCGAAACCGGTCGTCTGGAAGTCAGCAACGCGCGTTACCTGGCGCACGGCATGCGCACCCGTGGCGAAGCCAGCGAACTGACCCGCCAGGAAGATCAGGTCGTGGTTCTGGCCGACGGTACCTACACCACCTGTAAACCGGGCTGTAACACCTGGCATCTGGAGGGGGATACCGTCGAACTCGACCCGACCAGTGGCCGTGGTGAAGCCTATGGCGCGACGCTGAACCTTGCCGACATCCCGGTGTTCTACTTCCCGTACGTCAATTTCCCGATCGATGACCGCCGTCACTCGGGCTTCCTGTATCCGACCTTCGCCTTCGGCGGCGATAACGGCTTTGACTATTCGCAGCCCTATTACATCAACCTGGCCCCCAATTACGATGCCACGGTAACGCCGCGCCTGATGACCGACCGCGGCCTGCTACTCGAATCCGAGTTCCGTTACCTGACCGAAGACAGCCACGGCGAAATCGGCGGCGCCTATCTGTACAACGACAGTCTGAAGGACGAGAACCGCAACTACGACGACAGTCGCTGGTTCTTCAACTATCGCCACCAGCAGGAACTGGCGCAGAACTGGGATGCCGAGATCGACTTTGCCAATGCCAGTGACAAGGACTACCTGCGCGACTTCGGCACCGATCTCGACAGCAGTGCAGAATCGTCCCTGAACCAGCAGTTCATCACCACCTACAAGGGTGGCGACCTCGATCACCTGTGGCAACTGACGTTCAATGCCCAGGCGTTCAAGAACATGGATCTTGACCGCGACGATC
>CAYWUD010000102.1:0-7629 GCA_964461355.1 uncultured Pseudomonadales bacterium
GCAGACGAAGACCAGAGGGTCCGGCCAGACCAGCTGCGAGTGGATCTGGGCATGGTATTCGGGTGACAGGGTGATGATGCCGAGCTCGACATCGCCGGCCAGTACCCTGCTGTAGGCAACCTCGGAATCGACAAACTGGATATCGAGGGTGACATCCGGGTGGTGCAGGTGAAAGCGGCGCAGCATCTCCGGTAGCCGGTGCAGGCCGATATGGTGACTGGTGGCCAGGGTCAGGCGGCCGCTGACCGAACCGTCGAGGTTGGCCAGCTGCCGGCGTGTGTCATCGATGGCGCTGAGAATGCTGTGGGCACGCGGCAGCAGAGCCTGGCCTGCTTCGGTCAGGCTGACATGGCGGCCGATGCGGTCGAAGAGGCGCTGACCAAGCAGGGATTCTAGGCTGGAGATGCGTTTGCTGACCGCCGGTTGGGTCAGGTGCAGTTCTTCGGCGGCCTGGGAAAACGAAGCGGTCCGAGCCACGGCGACGAAGGCGGTGAGGTGGTTGCTGTCCACGCAGGAGTATTCCTGTAAATAATCAAAAGCATAAAAAATATGAATTTGTTTTATTTATAGCAGAGCAGTAGCATTTCCGGCCAGTGGCACCGCCTTTGGGCGGCCCTGGAAGGGCTGCTAGGCTTGTGCATCGGATTGAACAGAATTGACCTAAAGGAGCTGCGTATGGCCGGCAAAACGCTGTACGACAAACTGTGGGAATCCCACCTGGTCAAGGAGCGCGACGACGGCTCGGCCTTGATCTATATCGACCGTCAGCTGCTGCATGAAGTGACCTCGCCGCAGGCGTTTGAAGGCCTGCGCCTGGCTGGCCGCAAGCCCTGGCGGATCGATGCCAACGTGGCGACCCCGGATCATAACGTACCGACCACCGTCGACGAACGTGCCGAAGGCATTGCCGGTATCGTCGATCCCGTGTCCCGGATTCAGGTACAGACTCTGGATGACAACTGCGACGAGTTCGGCATCCTCGAGTTCAAGATGGCCGATCGCCGTCAGGGCATCGTGCATGTGGTCGGTCCGGAGCAGGGCGCAACCCTGCCGGGCATGACCGTGGTCTGCGGTGACTCGCATACCTCCACCCACGGCGCCTTCGGTGCGCTGGCGCACGGTATCGGCACCTCCGAGGTCGAACATGTGCTCGCCACCCAGTGTCTGGTGGCCAAGAAGATGAAGAACATGCTGGTGCGTGTCGACGGTCAGCTGGGCGAGGGTGTGACCGCCAAGGACGTGGTGCTGGCGATTATCGGCAAGATCGGCACCGCCGGTGGTACCGGCTATGCGGTCGAGTTCGGTGGTGATGTGATGCAGGCGCTGTCGATGGAAGGCCGGATGACCGTCTGCAACATGGCGATCGAAGCCGGTGCCCGTGCCGGCATGGTGGCCGTGGACGATAAAACCATCAGCTATGTCGAAGGCCGTCCCTACGCGCCCAAGGGCGAACACTGGGATAAGGCGGTGGCCTACTGGCAGAGCCTGCATTCCGACGCCGATGCCGAATTCGACCGTGTCGTGGTGCTGCGTGGCGAAGAGATCGAACCGCAGGTGACCTGGGGCACCAGCCCCGAGATGGTTCTGCCGGTCAGTGCCTGTGTGCCGCAGGTTGCCGACGGCAAGGATGCTACCGAACAGGAAGGCATTCGCCGTGCGCTCGAATACATGGGCCTTGAAGGCGGTCAGGCAATTACCGACATTCAGCTCGATCGCGTCTTTATCGGTTCGTGCACCAACTCGCGTATCGAAGACCTGCGTGCGGCCGCGGCAGTGGTCAAGGGGCGCAAGGTGGCCGCTACTATCAAGCAGGCGCTGGTGGTGCCGGGCTCCGGTCTGGTGAAGGAGCAGGCCGAACTTGAAGGCCTCGACCGTATCTTTACCGATGCCGGGCTCGAATGGCGTGAGCCGGGTTGCTCCATGTGTCTGGCGATGAATGCCGACAAACTGGGCAATGGCGAGCACTGTGCCTCGACCTCCAACCGTAACTTCGAAGGTCGTCAGGGCTTTGGGGGGCGTACCCATCTGGTCAGTCCGGCGATGGCTGCGGCGGCTGCGATTGCCGGTCACTTTGTCGATGTGCGTGCGCTGATGAATGCAGGAGGGGAACGCTGATGAAAGCCTTTACTACCCATCAGGGACTGGTCGCGCCGCTGGATCGTGCCAACGTCGACACCGACATGATCATCCCGAAGCAGTTTCTGAAATCGATCAAGCGTTCCGGTTTCGGCAAGAACCTGTTTGACGAGCTGCGCTACCTCGATGAGGGTCAGCCCGATCAGGATTGCGCCGGCCGTCCGCTGAACCCCGATTTCGTGCTCAATCAGCCGCGTTATCAGGGCGCTTCCGTGCTGCTGGCACGGCAGAACTTCGGCTGTGGTTCCTCCCGTGAACACGCGCCCTGGGCGCTGGATGACTACGGCTTTCGCTGTGTGATCGCGCCGAGCTTTGCCGATATCTTCTTCAACAACTGCTTCAAGAACGGCATCCTGCCGATCACTCTGGATGAAGCGGTGGTCGATCAGCTGTTCAGCGATGTCGCCGCACAGGAAGGCTATGCGCTGACCATCGACCTGGAGCAGCAGAAGGTCATCAAGGCCGACGGCAGCGAGATCGCGTTCGAGATCGATGCGTTCCGTCGCCACTGCCTGCTCAACGGTCTGGATGAAATCGGTCTGACCCTGCAGGACAGCGATGCGATCAAGTCCTTCGAAGCCAAGCACCGTCACGCACAGCCCTGGCTGTTTGATGTGATCTGCTAATTCACCTATTCAGTCGTAAGGAATTTTTCAATGAGCAAGCAGATTCTGGTATTGCCCGGTGACGGTATCGGGCCGGAAATCATCAACGAAGCGGTCAAGGTGCTCAGCCGTGTGGCCGAGCTCGAAGGTCTGGATCTGGCGGTTGAAGAAGCGCTGGTCGGTGGTGCCGCGATCGATGCGACCGGCGTGCCGCTGCCGGAAGAGACCATGGCCAAGGCGCGTGCCGCCGACGCCATTCTGCTCGGCGCCGTCGGTGGCCCGAAGTGGGACGGTCTGGATATGGCGATCCGTCCGGAAAAGGGCCTGCTGGGTCTTCGCTCCGGTCTGGAGCTCTTTGCCAACCTGCGTCCGGCGATGCTCTACCCGCAGCTGGCCGAAGCATCGACCCTGAAGCCGGAAGTCGTGTCCGGTCTGGATATTCTGATCGTGCGTGAACTGACCGGTGGTATCTACTTCGGTCAGCCGCGCGGCATTCGCACGCTGGAGAACGGCGAGCGCGAAGGCTACAACACCTACGTCTACAACGAATCCGAGATCCGCCGTATCGGGCGTGTCGCCTTCGAAGCGGCGCAGAAGCGTGGCGGCCGTCTGTGCTCCATCGACAAGTCCAACGTGCTGGAAGTGACCGTGCTCTGGCGCGAGATCATGGACGAGCTGTCCAAGGACTACCCGGATGTCGAACTGAGCCATATGCTGGTCGACAACGCGGCCATGCAGCTGGTGCGCGCGCCGAAGCAGTTCGACGTGATCGTGACCGGCAACATGTTCGGTGACATCCTTTCCGATGCCGCGGCGATGCTGACCGGTTCCATCGGCATGCTCGCCTCTGCCTCCCTGGATGCCCACAACAAGGGCATGTACGAGCCGAGCCACGGTTCTGCGCCGGATATCGCCGGTCAGGGTATTGCCAACCCGCTGGCCACCATCCTCTCTGCGGCGATGATGCTGCGCTACTCGCTCGGCGCCGAAGCGGCCGCTGCGCGCATCGAGCGCGCTGTTGAAGCCGTGCTGGATCAGGGCCTGCGGACCGGTGATATCATGGCGGCGGGCTGTCGTCAGGTCGGCACCGCGGAGATTGGCGATGCGGTTGTGGCCGCACTGGACGCCTGAGTTTTGCTGCGCTCGGAGCCGCGGTGCGGCTCCGTTTCTGGAGAAAAAGCAATGAAGAAAGTAGGTCTAGTTGGTTGGCGGGGCATGGTCGGCTCCGTGCTGATGCAGCGGATGCAGGAAGAGGGTGATTTCGCCCTGATCGAACCGGTGTTCTTTACCACGTCCCAGGCCGGTCAGCCGGCGCCGGCGTACGGCAACGCGGCTTCAACCCTGCAGGATGCCAACGATATCGATGCGCTGGCAGCGATGGATGTGATCATCTCCTGTCGGGGTGGCGACTACACCAAGGCGGTATTCCCGCAGCTGCGTGCGGCCGGCTGGCAGGGCTACTGGATCGATGCCGCGTCCAGTCTGCGTATGGATGACGAGGCGATCATTATTCTCGATCCGGTGAACCGGAACGTGATCGATCGTGCGCTGAACGATGGCGTGAAGAACTTTATCGGCGGTAACTGCACCGTATCGCTGATGCTGATGGGCCTTGGCGGTCTGTTCCAGAACGATCTGGTCGAGTGGGTCAGTGCCATGACCTACCAGGCGGCCTCCGGTGCCGGCGCGCAGAACATGCGTGAGCTCCTCAAGCAGATGGGCAGCCTGAACCAGAGCGTAGCCTCCGAGCTGGCCGATCCGGCCAGTGCCATCCTCGAGATCGACCGCAAGGTGGCCGAGGCGATGCGTTCCGACGCGCTGCCGACCGACAACTTCGGTGTGCCGCTGGCCGGCAGTCTGATTCCCTGGATCGACCGCCAGCTGGAAAACGGTCAGAGCCGTGAAGAATGGAAAGGTCAGGCGGAAACCAACAAGATTCTGGGTCGTATGGACCAGCCGGTACCGATCGACGGTCTCTGTGTCCGCGTCGGTGCGATGCGCTGCCACAGTCAGGCGCTGACCATCAAGCTGAAAAAGGATGTGCCGGTTGCCGAGATCGAACAGCTGCTGGCTGATGCCAACCCCTGGTCACGGGTGGTGCCGAATGACCGCGAGCTGACCATGCGTGATCTGACTCCGACCAAGGTCACAGGGACGCTGAATGTGCCGGTAGGTCGTCTGCGCAAGCTCAACTTCGGTCCCGAGTACCTGTCTGCCTTTACCGTAGGCGACCAGCTGCTCTGGGGGGCGGCCGAGCCGCTGCGCCGGATGCTGCGTATCCTGCTTGAAGGCTGAGGTCTTCGACAAGCCCGCCGTTCGGCGGGCTTTTTTTATGGGTGGCGAAAGTGAGTGGCTGTTCAAGGCGGCGCCGAGCTGATGACGGTAAACTGTGCGTCAGGTCAGATAACCATGAATAAGCGACGGCCGTAGAAAGTCGTCAGCTTGCGTTAATATTGCGTAAGACCGGAACGTAACGGATACTACCTAGCTGTTTATTTGGGTTGCTAGGCTTGGGCACAAAAGGCCGCACAGAGCAGCGAGGCCGCGCAGTGGCTGGAAAAGCTGACAATAGTGCTCTTTTATCTATCTATGGCCGCAGGGTCGGGCGTGGGTCGGCGTGGAGCGCGGCGTTTCGAACGATACATATAAGGATTAGGGAACGATGATTCGCAAGTTAGTAGTTGCTATGGCTGCGGCGGGTGCAATAGGTGCCAACAGTGCACTGGCTCTGGGACTCGGCGATATCACGTTGAACTCGGCGTTGAACCAGCCCCTGGATGCCGAGATCGAGTTGCTGGAGGTGCGGGATCTGGCCAGTAACGAGATGCTGCCGGGACTGGCCGGTCGTGATGATTTCATCCGTGCCGGGGTCGAGCGCGCCTTTTTCCTCACCGATCTCAAATTCAAGACCGTGCAGCGGGCCAACGGCAGCGCCTATGTGAAGGTGACGTCCGACAGCCCGGTGCGCGAGCCTTTCCTTAATTTCCTGATGGAAGTGCAGTGGCCGAGCGGTCGCCTGTTGCGTGAATATACGCTGCTGCTTGACCCGCCTGCATTCGCCGAAACCCAGTCGCGACGCGCATCGCTGATCTCCACGCCGGTCAGCCAGAGCGGTGTGACCGCCGTCAGTGGCGATCGTTACGAAGTTCAGGCCAACGACAGTCTGTGGCGTATTGCCGCCTCTGCCCGTCCGGACAGCAGTGTGACGGTACAGCAGACCATGCTGGCGATTCAGGAACTCAATCCGGATGCCTTTATCAACGGCAATATCAACCTGCTGCGCAAGGGTGCCGTACTGCGCCTGCCGTCGGCCGACCAGGTGCGTCAGCGTTCCCAGGGTCAGGCGGTCAGTGAAGTGGCCCAGCAGAACGAAAGCTGGCAGGGACAGGCGATCGATGCCCGGGTGCGGGATGCGGCCAAGCCGGCTCTGCCGAGCGATGAAGGCGACGGTCGTCTGAGTATTCTCAATGCTGCTACCGAACAGGAAAGCAGTGCCTCCAAGAGCGCTGGCGAGGCCGCTGAGGGTGCCGCATCGAGCGCAGAGCTGGAATCGCTGCAAAATGAACTGGCTATCAGCCTGGAAAACCTCGACAAGGTTTCGCGCGAAAGTGACGAGCTCAAGGACCGTCTGGGTGAGCTGGAACAGCAGATCAGCACCCTGGAACAGCTGGTCACTCTGAAGGATGATCAGCTGGCCCAGTTGCAGGGCCAGCTGGCTGCAGGTGCTGAGAATGAAGGCGCAGCGGCTGACGCAGAAGTCATTGAGGCGGCTGTGGCCCCGGTCGCAGAAGAAGCGCCTCTTGAACTGACTGAGGATGCTGATACTGCGGTGGCAGAAGCGCCGGCTGTCGAAACCGCTGATGTGGCAGCGGTTGAAACTGCGCCCGGTGCCGAAGTGGCTGAGCCTGTCGTGGCCGAGGCGGTGACCCTGGAGCCGGTCGAGGTCAAGGCGCCGGTAGCCGAGCCCAAGCCCCAGCCGATTGTGGCCGAGCCGCAGCCGGAAGAAACCGGTTTCTTCGATGCAATCAATCCGCTGTATCTGGCCGGTGGCGGCGCTGCCATTCTGCTGCTCGCCCTGCTGCTGGTACGTGCCCGTCGCAAGAGCGGCGATGAGGTTGAAGAGGAAGTGGCGGCGCCGTTGCTGGCAACCGAAGCGCCGGCCGAAGAGCCGGAAGAGGCGCTGTTGCCTGATGATGAAACCGCATTCGAGCCGATTGTCGAAGCGGAAGCCGATCTGTCCGAACTGGACGAACTCGAACGCCAGCTGCAGCTCGATGCCAGTCTGGAAGAGCCCGTCGCAGAAGCGGCTCAGGCTTCCGATCCGCTGAAGGAAGCGGATGTCTATGTTGCATACGGTCGCCATTCCCAGGCCGATGAACTGCTGCAAAAGGCGATTGCGGCTGAGCCGGGTCGCGCTGATCTGCGTCTGAAGCAGCTCGAAGTGCTTGCAGCGATGGGTGATGCAGACGCCTTCTCCGCAGCGGCGGGTGATTTTGAACCGATGGCGGATCTGGATGCGCAGATGCGTATCAACGAGCTGCGCGAGAGTCTGGGTGTTGATCTGGCGGGTGATGAAGTCGATGCGCTGGATGCCGAACTCGATGCGCTCGATTTTGACCTGGGTGATGCCGGCGAAGAAGCCAAGTCCGCTGAGGAGCCGGCCGAACCGGAGCTTGAGGCTGGCGCAGGTGCCGATGATGAGCTGCTCGATTTCGATCTTTCCGATGCGTTCGATGAGAGTGAAGCGCCCCGTGAGCCGGCCTCAGAAGCAGAGCCTGCTGTGGAACTGGGGCTTGAGGATGAACTCTCGCTGAGTGAACTGGATGTCGAAACCGGTGAAGCCGATGAACTCGACTTCGAATTCGACCTTGCCGAGGATGAGACTGCA
>CAYWUD010000103.1:0-7593 GCA_964461355.1 uncultured Pseudomonadales bacterium
CGGGTGGCTTTCGCGCAGACCCAGAACCAGAACCAGAGCAACAGCCAGAACACCTACCAGAGCCATCATGCCCGGCTGCAGGTTGGCCAGAGACATGGCAGCACCTTCGGCCGGAGCTTCGATCAGCATGCCCGGGATCATCATCAGCAGACCACCGATCAGGAACATGGTCATGTTCACAACCGCTACCGCAGTACCGGCAACAGCGCCTTCAGTGATGTCGCCTGCAACGCTGAAGCCCAGCATGTGTGCAGCCGCAGCGAAACCGAATGCGAAGAACAGGATCGCAGCAACAGACTCGCTCAGGTTCGGCATGTAAACCAGGGCCGCCAGCAGAGCCAGCTGAGCAACCAGGAAGATGATCAGCGGCAGCTTACGGTTCTGAACTTTTTCAGAGAACGCAGCCAGCAGCGGAGCACCGGCAGCCAGACCGAACCACAGGTAAGCCGCGATGCCTACGTTTTCGTAGCCGCGAACCGCAGCCAGTTTGAAGCCCCACAGAGCACCGGTAGCCAGCAGCACACCGAAGGAAGCACCACCCACCAGAGCAGCGACCCATACCTGCGGGTTGCTCAGTACCACTTTAACCTTCGCGAACAGGCTCGGCAGCAGCGCTTCAGCGTTTTCCTGCGGCTGGTAGTCAGACGGAACCAGCAGAGCAACAGCGATGGTCAGAACCACACCGGCGTAGGCAACGTTGGTCAGGATGTCGCCCCAGGCCATGGTCTGTACCAGATCAGACAGGATGCCCTGACCCAGAGTCGCAGCGGTAGAAGCCAGCGCCTGTACCAGACCGAACATCAGACCGAAACGCGCCGGAGTAAACCAGGTAGCAGAAACGAAACCAGCGGATACGAAACCGAATGCACCACCACAACCCATCAGGAAGTGACCAACCAGCAGCATGCTGAGGCTATCTGCGTTAGCGAAGATGAAGGTACCCAGAGTTACACAGGCGATCGCCAGCGGAACCACACGACGTACACCGAAACGGTCCAGCAGAGAACCGGACGGCAGGGCAATCAGACAGAACGCGTAGGTGTACATGGAACCTACCAGACCGATCTGCGCCATGGTCAGGCCCAGAGACTGCTGAATGGCGCCGCTGGTTACAGCGAAGCCGGTCTGCAGGCTGAATACGAAGATTACGAAGGAAGTTGCCAGTGCCCATACCAGCCAGGAACGGCTGCCATTCTGGACACGAGTTTGTGCGGAATCCGCAGTAAGTGTGCTCATAGTTTCGTTTAACCCCTTTATTTCAGGCCGAGGCCCTAAGATTCAATATGGCAATGGCATGTGCTGACCGAACCCTTGCGGGCTAACCCTCGGACCAGCACTGATCCCTATGGCGGGGGATCTGCGTGCTCGCGATCGCGATGATCGCATCTGCAACTTCGGAACCGGTGCGCTAACCCAAACGCCTCGGCAGACCGTTCGATCAATTTGCATACAAATTATCGAACATTCCGAATGGGCGTACAATACTTGATCACAAGCCCTGCTTTTCTTGATCAAGGTCATCCGCCTGCAGCATTTAGCGGTAAAAATTATCGATTTACCCGCTCTTTTGCAGCTGCAGGCGAGTCTACCTTACGTATGGGCTTGCGTAAATATACCTACGCAGCCCTCGGTTTAGAGGGGTTTGCAGTATTTACCGAACAGCATTTTCGGCTTTCACTTAAATTCACAGCCTGCGGTGAATATTTCAGAATTATTAGCCATTATTTTTTTGATGGCAGAGCTGGTTTTTTGACCAGAAAGGCTAAAAAAAGACTTTTTTTGATCTTTTGATCAAAACAGCTCTCGACAGATTCTCGTTTTACTGCCGAAACATGCCTAGGCCGGGCACCTCAGACACGATCGAAGCGCCCCACACACCTCCGCCGGCGCGCCATTCAGGATCGGTTCAGCCGCCCGCGCTAGAGTGACCGCCGATTCAAGCGGCTGACCCAACCCCTTGCCAGCCAGGCCAACCCAACCCACAAAAAAAGCCGACCCCTTTCGGGGTCGGCTTTTTACAAGGCGCGCACAGCACGCCTTGCAGGCTCAACGCACAGCGATCGCTTATGCGTCGCCCAGGTAGTAACCGGTGTCGCGGTCGTAAGCCAGCTTACCGTTAACCCAGGTAGCGCGGTTAGCGCGGTCGTCACCCATGATCATCTGGATGAACAGGATCTCTTCGAGGTCCTTGGCGTACTTCATGCGGTAGTCGATGATCGGAGTGGACTTCAGGTCCAGTACGCACAGGTCAGCTTCCATGCCCGGAGCGATGGAACCGATGGTGTCTTCCAGGTACAGAGACTGGGCGGAACCACGGGTCGCCAGGTAGAACGCGTGACCGGCAGACAGGCTGAAGCCGTTCAGCTGACATACCTTGTAGGACTCGTTCAGGGTCTGCAGCTGGGAGAAGCTGGTACCAGCACCCAGGTCAGTTGCCAGACCTACACGGATGCGGGTGTCGCTCAGCTGAGCCTTTTCCATGTCGAAGCAGCCGCTGCCCAGGAACAGGTTGGAAGTCGGGCAGTGAGAGATCGCAGTACCGGTTTCGCTCAGCACACGGAACTCATCGTCGGTCAGGTGGATACCGTGACCGTAGATGGTGCGCTCGCCCAGGCACTTGTAGTGATCGTATACGTCTACGTAGCCCTTGCGCTCCGGGTACAGCTCTTTAACCCACTCGATCTCACCCTTGTTTTCGGAAACGTGAGACTGCAGGAATACGCCCTGAGCCTTGTTTTCCTGGTACAGGGCACCAGCAGCTTCCAGCTGAGCCGGAGTAGAGGTCGGCGCGAAACGCGGAGTAACCACGTACATCTGACGACCGTTGTTGTGCCACTTGTTCAGCAGCGCCTTGGAATCGTCGTAACCTTTCTGAGCGGTATCCAGCAGGCCTTCCGGTGCGAAACGGTCCATCATGACCTTACCGCACATCATACGGGTACCCAGCTTCTCGGATTCTTCGAAGAAGGCGTCAACGGACTGCGGGAACACGGTGCCGTATACGGTAGAAGAAGTGGTACCGGCCTTGATGGTTTCACGCAGGAACACCTTGGAGATTTCGCGCGCGTGTTCTTTGTCGGCAAAGCCCAGCTCGGTCGGGAAGGTGTAGTTGTTCAGCCATTCCAGCAGCTGCTCACCGTAAGCGGCGATCATCTGAGTCTGCGGCATGTGCACGTGAGTATCGATGAAGCCCGGCATGATCAGGTGGTTTTCATCGTAACGTACAACTTCGGTGCCAGCCGGCAGTTTCGGCAGCAGCTGGTCAGCCGGAGCGAATTCGGTGATCTTGCCGTCTTTGATCAGAATCAGTGCGTCTGATTCGTAAACCATGGCCTTGTCCAGGCCAACAACAAACGGGTCATCTTTGTAGGTCAGTACAGCACCGCGAATAGCGGTATCGAAGTTCAGTTCGGTAGACACGAATATCTCTCCCGTCATCTGATAAGAGTGAGAACGAAATCACACGGGTTTCGCGCCGCTGCCTTCGGTTATCCCGTTTTTCGACGCCAAGTCGACAGTGCGCGCCTGTTCAAAAAGCGCACGGGGTTTCGGGCGGCTGCCTTCGGTTATCCCGGCATCCTGATTGATTGTATTGCCGCCTAATTCTCCAGAGAGGTTTCTATTTTTTTAGTGACTCAAATCAAATTGCACGCACATTAAGCACGCGACAAAACACTTTATAAGCAACTTTATGCCTTGGATCAATCTTCGAACAACGATCCAGATACCTTGAACAACCTTCTATCTATTTGTTTTTATTAGGTTTTAATAGCGGAAACAGATAGAACGGCCACACCTGAGGCAGCAAAAAAACCAACCGCTCAATATTTTTGCTCCTTGACCGCACGCCACCCAGCGACTACCCGCAGCGCCGCCAAAGCCAGAAAAAACGTGCATTCACTCGCACCAAACCCGACTCGATTGTCTCCCTCTTTTTCGTCCAAACCTCAACCCCCCGAAATAGAGCCGCCGCCTGAATCGAAATTTTTCGTGCAGAAATCCTGCGCGCCGGATGACCAACCGTAGCCTCAATATCTTTTCGTTGACCCCGTTTTGCTGCTCTTTTAAACAGGAGATAAGTAATTACCGAAACATCTTGCCTGCACGCAGCGCCCTGAGCGCTCATGTCGAGGGGAACATCAACCATGCTCAAATCATCCAAAGCGCTGCGCATCGTCGCCTACACCATCATGATCCTGTGCCTGCTGCCGCTGGCGATCCAGACACGTCTGGACTATCAGAACAACACGTTCCTTTACCTGCTGGCCGTCGTGCAGCTCTTCTTTGCCATTGAACTGCTCGACAGCACTCCGAGCGACAAGCGCATCGCGAGCCGCCACTCCAGCAAGGCCGGCGAACGCGCAGGCCGATAATCCCGACTGCAAACCCGTTGTTTTGATCAGTCAAAAAAAATAACAACAGAAAAATTCCAGAACCAAACAACGAGCGCCCCAAAACGCAAAAAGCCAGCCCTGAAGGGCTGGCTTTTTATGCGACATACAGTGCGCGCGATCACTTCGCCTTCGGGAAGGTTTCCTTCAGCACGAAGCTCAGCACAACACAGATCACCATGGAGATCAGGGAGCCGGTGAACGCGCCCTGGAATGCAGCAACGCTACCGTCAGTGCCATCCAGCATCTTGCCCGGCATACCCATCAGGAAGCCACCGGCAATAAACATGGAACCGTTCACGATTGCAGCAGAAGTACCGATCAGCTGCGGCTTAACCATGTCGGCAGCAGCAGTGAAGCTCAGCATGTGACCGCCGTTGGCAAAGCCGATGAAGAAGCACACCAGGCCTGCCATCATCGGGCTCAGCTCCATGTACAGCAGGGCGGCAACGCCAGCCAGCATCATGATGTTCATGATGATGATCGGCTGCTTACGGCTTTTCACCAGGTCAGACCACTTGGCCGCAACCGGAGAACCCAGCGCCAGACCGAACCACAGCATAGCTGCCATCTGGTTCGCAGTAGACACGTCCATCCCGTGTACTTCCTGCAGAATCTTGGTACCCCAGATAACACCCAGCGCCAGCAGCAGACCGAAACTGATCGCACCGATCGCAGCAGCCAGCCAGATCTGCGGGTTCTTGCAGACTTCGCCCATGGACTTCAGAACGCCCACGAAAAACGCGCCTACGCCATCCTTCATGCCTTCAACCGGCTCCGGATCGCGCACGAACAGCAGTGCAGCAGCCAGCATCGCAACACCGAAGTATGCACCGTAAGTGGCCAGCTCACGCCAGGACATTACACCCAGAGCGGAGTCGATACCGGCCTGACCCAGGGAAGAACCCACGGCAGCAGCAGTCTGCACCAGACCGAACATGAAGCCGAACTTGGCCATGCCGAACCACTTGCCGCCCACAAAGCCAGCGCCCACGAAACCGAAGGAAGCACCTACAGCCATCACGAACTGGGAAGCCGCCACCATGCCGAAGCTGTCGGCATTTGCGAACATGAAGGCACCGATCGCCATCAGCGCAATCGCAACCGGCAGCACGCGACGCGCACCCAGACGATCCAGCAGAGCGCCGGAGAAGAACTGTGCAACCGCAAACACCCAGGTGTAGATCGCGCCGATGGAGCCAACCTGAGCAATAGTCAGGCCTACGTCCTTCTGCATATCTGCGTTAACGATGGCGTAACCGGTTTGGAAGTTGAACAGCCAAACAACGAAAGTAGTGGCAATGGCCCAGATCAGCCACGCCTGAGCACCGCCCAGACGCGGTGCAGCCTGGGAGCCGACAGCAGCGTTAGTAGTCATTGTATATAACCCATTGTGTGTTGAATTCACCGTTGAACCGCGCGAGCAAGGCAAGAAGCTCTGCCGATCCACCAGCAAAGGCGGGTTCCCTGACAAAGGGGGAGTCGGAACCGGGCATGCAGCACATACCCTTTCGCCTTCCAGTCGATACCGGCACCGGGTGCCGCCACCGAAACCAACCGGCCGACCGAGCACCCGCAGGTAGCTCAAGCCATGACCGGCCATATCAAATCAGGGCACATTCTGGTGTGCAACGAATCTGCCTGACCTGACATGCATCAAGATTTTAGAATATAAAAAAACCAGAAAAACCCACGCCGTGCACGCAATAACCGTCAAATTCATAGGTAAAAACACGCATTATTGCGCTGAAATTTGCTACACACCCTAGAAAACATCGTTTATGGCATGGTTTTTGAGCTGCGCCGCACAGAAAACGCCGGCCAAACGCCGCACCACCATTTAAATTTTATAACAGCCGAACGTGCGGTCATTTTTTTTGTCTGCTTTCAAGGCGACAAAAAAACCACCCCAAATAGGGGTGGTCTGAGGTGACCCACGCAATCGGGCGACCCTTATGCCATCCGGTAACGCTGCTTGTCGGCACGCCGCAACCACCACCAGGTCAGAAGCGCCGCCAGCGACACCAGCATGATAATCAACGTTGCCAGGGCATTGATCTTGGGACTGACCCCGCGACGCACCGAGGAGAACACTTCGATCGGCAGCGTGGTGGCACCCGGGCCGGTAACAAAACTGGCGATCACCAGATCATCCAGCGACAGGGTAAAGGCCAGCAACCAGCCGGCCGCCAATGCCGGCGCCAGCATCGGCAGGCTGATCAGCACAAAGGTCTTCAGCGGCGTCGCACCAAGATCCAGTGCCGCCTCTTCGATCGAACGATCCAGTTCGCGCAACCGCGAGCTGACCACTACCGCCACATAGGCGCTGCTGAAGGTCACATGGGCCAACCAGACGGTCAGCATGCCGCGCTCGGCCGGCCAGCCAACGGTCTCGGCCAGTGCGACAAAGAGCAGCAGCAACGACAGGCCGGTGATCACATCCGGCATCACCAACGGCGCCGTAATCATGCTGGAGAACAGCGTCTTGCCACGAAAAGCGCCCCAGCGCACCATCACCCAGGCCGCCAGCGTTCCCAGCACCAAAGCCATCGAAGCAGTGCAGAAGGCGATCTGCAGCGAATTCCACACCGCCCCCATCAATTGCTGATCGGCAAAAAGCTCGACATACCAGCGGGTCGAAAATCCGGACCAGACCGTCACCAGACGTCCGGCATTGAAGCTGTAGATCACCAGTATCAGCATCGGCAGATACAGAAACAGCAGCCCCAGCACCAGCACCCCACGCGCAAACCCGAACCGCTTCATGCATCACTCCCCAGCTGACGCGCCTGATGGCGATGAAACAGAGCAATCGGCACACAGAGTACCAGCAACATGACAATGGCCAGCGCGGCGGCAACCGGCCAGTCGCGGTTGTTGAAAAACTCCTGCCAGAGCAGCTTGCCGATCATCAGCGTACCCGAGCCCCCGAGCAGCTCGGGGATCACGTACTCGCCCACCACCGGCACAAACACCAGCAACGAGCCCGCGATCATGCCGCTTCGCGACAACGGCAGGGTCACACTCCACCAGGTGCGCCAGGGGCGTGCGCCCAGATCCGCCGAAGCCTCAAGCAGGCTCTGATCGAGCCGTACCAGATTGGCGTACAACGGCAGCACCATAAAGGGCAGATAGGCATACACCACACCGATAGACACCGCCGTATCGGTGTGCAGCAGCGTCAGCGGCTGATCGATCAGAC
>CAYWUD010000104.1:0-1275 GCA_964461355.1 uncultured Pseudomonadales bacterium
CTTCGCACTCGAAGAGGATTTCGGTGCCCCATTTTGCTCAAGACCCGGAACTCAAACGGCTTGCCGGAGCGATGGTACAAACGCATCTGCGTAGCCTGTTTGCTGCGGATCCTCAGCGCTTTGACCGCTACAGCCTGAGTGCTGCAGGACTGACGCTCGATTACTCCAAGAACCTGATCGACGATCGGGTTCTTGCCGTTCTGATCGAGCGCGCTCGCCAGGCAGAACTCCCAGATTCGATCGATGCCCTGTTTCAGGGGCAGCAGGTCAATACCACCGAGCGGCGTGCAGCGCTGCATACCCTGCTGCGTGATGTCGATAATCCGCTGTATGCCGAGCCCCTGCGTACCGAGGTGCGCGAGGCTCTGCAGCAGATGGCCCGGATCTGCCGCGAGGTGCATGGCGGTCTCTGGCGCGGCTGGAGCGGTCAGCCGATTCGTCATGTGGTCAATATCGGTATCGGGGGCTCCTATCTGGGGCTGCGGGTGGTCAACGAGGCGCTCAAGCCCTTTGCTCGCGGTGGGCTCAGTGTTCACTATCTGGCCAATATCGACCCTTCCGTGCTGACCGAGATCTGGCAGCAGATCGATCCGGAGGCAACGCTGTTTATTGTTGCGTCAAAATCCTTCGGCACCCTGGAAACCTTGAGTAATGCGCGTATGGCGCGCACGCTGATGCTCAGCGCAGGTTGTCCGCAGGAGGCACTGGGTCAGCACTTTGTCGCAATTTCGACTCATATCGAGGCGGCCGTCGCCTTCGGTATTCGGCCTGAGAATATTCTGCCGCTCTGGGACTGGGTCGGCGGGCGTTATTCGCTCTGGTCGCCGATCGGTCTGGCCATCGCGCTGTATCTTGGTTTTGAGGTGTTCGAGCAGTTGTTGGCTGGCGCCCGATCGATGGATCGACATTTTTACGAAGCGCCGCTGGCGCAGAATATGCCGGTGTTGATGGGCTTGCTCGGTTGCTGGTATCGCAATTATTTCGGTACCCAGACCCATGCCGTACTGCCGTATGATCATTACCTGCGTTATCTGCCCGATCATTTGCAGCAGCTTGATATGGAAAGCAACGGCAAGTGTGTTGATCGTGCGGGCCATGCGGTGGCTGGCGATACCGGCCCCATCATCTGGGGCGGCGTCGGTTGCAATGGCCAGCACGCCTATCATCAGCTCCTGCACCAGGGTACACGTCTGATTCCTGCCGACTTTATTGTACCGCTGACCACTTTGAATCCACTCAATTCCGGCCATGTCTGGTTGGTTGCGAACGCCTTTT
>CAYWUD010000104.1:1285-7569 GCA_964461355.1 uncultured Pseudomonadales bacterium
TGAGGCATTGATGCAGGGCAAGAGCCAGCAGGAAGCGGAACAGGAGCTACTCAGTTCCGGGATGTCGGCTGAAGAGGCGAAAACGCTCGCGCCACACAAGATGATCCCTGGCAATCGGCCCAGCAATACTCTGGTGATGGACGCGTTGACGCCCGAAACTCTCGGGGCGCTGATCGCACTCTATGAACACAAGGTGTATGTGCAAGCGGTGCTCTGGAATATCAATCCCTTTGATCAGTGGGGGGTTGAGCTGGGCAAGGCGCTGGGTGCGGATGTGTATGCCGAGCTGCAGGGACGGTCCGTTGGCTGTCCGGTGGATTCATCTACAGCCGGTCTGATCGCGCTCTATCGCAGGGCTAATGGCAATCGCGGGTAATCGTCGTTTCCAGGCGGCTGGCGCGTGCAGCGCGTTCCTTCTCGGAAATGGCCACGCTGTTGCCCTCTTTATCGATGAACACCACCGGTCCCTGAAGCTGATGCAGGGTCTGACGCGCCTGCTGGCAGCGTTGCTGTATGGCCAGAGCCTGCTGCTGCGCTTGCTGCTGTCGCTTCGTGTCGCTCAGATGCTGGTTTTTCTGGATGCGCTCAAAAGACTGCCGTGCTTTGTCGGAGAGCAGCTCGAAATCGGGGTTCTGAATTTTAACGTCCAGGGTTTTGGCCTCGATATTGACCGGAGGATGGTCGCCAAAGTGCACACGTCCCTGGTCATCGGTCCATTGATACAGCTCGGCGCTGCTTGTCAGCGGCCAGCCAAGCAGCAACAGAAGAAAAAATCGGGACATGGGATACTCCAGCCGGATCAACGAACAGGATTCTGGCAAAGGGGTTGGCGCGAGTCCAATTACCTCAGTATAATCGCGCACCCAACAGCGGGCCTATAGCTCAGTCGGTTAGAGCAGGGGACTCATAATCCCTTGGTCCTAGGTTCAAGTCCTAGTGGGCCCACCAGACAATAAAAAAACCCTGAATGTTTTAGACATTCAGGGTTTTTTTATTGTCTACGCAGGCTGGTGTTTACATCCAATGAAGCGTTTTGCATGGGGTATTTTCCTGTTATCCAGATCCGCACCTTTTTGCCCGTACGGCTCAATTCTGAAGAACTAAACTTGTAACCATACATATTAAAAATATCTCTCCGCGCATGGACGCTGTATGACAAGTGAGGTGTGGTTCCATGTCGCTGATATCCAGATGTGCGGCGCTTGCGCTGCTTTTGCTCTGTGCGGCGGCTTTTGCGGCGCCGACATTACCGTTGAAAACCGATCTCTCGCCGTCCCAGGCACTGACCAGGCCGGCCTGTTCCGTAGCAGAGCAGGCCGGTTTTAGTGCCTGTCGGGCGCTGGTGCTTTACAACACCGATATTCGGCCCAGTGAACGCTACTTCAGGGCTCACGGTCTTGGCGCCGACGTGTTCTACAACTATGCCCATGCTTCTGCGCTGGCGGTTGTGGTGCCGCGTGCCGATGTGTTGCGGGCACTGCAGGCCGACCCGGGGGTGCAGCGGATTATTCCTGACCGTCGCATCGAGGTGGTGAAAAAACCGGCCCATGCCGGCGGCGAGGATACGACCTCATCCAATCAGCAAGTCTCTGCCGGTGTGGCTCGCCTGGGCGCGCTGACGACCGGCTTTACGGGCGCGGGTGTCGGGGTCGCGATTGCCGATACCGGCGTTGATGACTTTCATCCTGACCTGAATTTGCAGCCCAACTGCTTTACGGCGTACAGCAGTTGCGCCGATGGGCATGGCCATGGCACCCATGTTGCCGGAATTGTTGCGGCCTTGAACAACGATCAGGGCGTAGTGGGTGTCGCGCCAGATGCGGCACTGCATGCGGTAAAGGTATTAAGCGACAGCGGTTCGGGCAGTGATGCAACCATTATGGCGGGGCTGGACTGGGTGCTGCAGCAGGGGGGGAGTATTCGGGTGGTGAATATGAGCCTGGGGCGCCCCGGTACTGTGAATGACAATCCGGCCCTGCATCAACTGGTACAGCAGCTGGCCGCACAGCATGTGATTGTGGTGGTCGCAGCCGGTAACGATGCCCGCAGCGAGGTCTGGCAGCAGATTCCGGCGGCCTACCCGGAGGTGGTTTCTGTTGCCAGTACCACCGCAGAAGCGGGCAGCAGTCGTTGTCGTTATGCCGCGGGCATTGCTGCGGATACCGCCTCCTATTTCACCACCGACGGCAGCGGCATCAGTATTTCGGCCCCGGGCGCACGCCGGGAAAACATCAGCCGTGGCTGTTTTATCCAGTCCGAGGGCATTTTATCTCTGGCGCCGGGGGGCGGCCTGGCGCGCATGAGCGGTACCAGTATGGCGGCGCCGCATGTCGCGGGGGCCGTCGCGCAGTACTTGCAGCGCAATCCTGGCTGGGGTGTAAACGAGGTCAAGCAGCAGCTGGCTGCAGATGCGGATCAGGTCGGGGTGCTACCCAAGGATTCCCCCACCTCCAGTTACAGCTTTGATGGTGTGCGCGAAGGGGTGTTGCAGCTCGATTGAACGCCCGACGCTGGGTCGGGCGGAGCAAGGGTCAGAACTGGTCATCCGCCAGCGAGTACAGCGGAGCACTGCCGGTCTTAATGCTGTGGGCCAGTGCATCGGCCTGTGGCAGCAGGCGCTTGTTGTAGAAACGCGCGGTTTCAAGCTTGGCCTGATAGAACGCGGCATCGGCATCCTGGCGCGCCACGCCAGCCAGTGCCGGTTTGGCCATCAGTGCCCACATGTAGCTGTAGATACAGTGGCCGAACAGGTGCAGGTAGTCGTGGGCGGCGGCGCCTACGGCATGAGGGTCGTGTTTGGCCTGCTGGAGCAGCCAGGCAGTGACGTCTTCCAGCAGACCCAGGGTCTGCACCAGAGGGAGAGTGAACTCCATCATCTCTTCGGAGCGATGGGCGCCGAAAAAGGCTCGAATCTTGTGAGCAAAGAGGTCAAACAGGCGACCGCCGACATCAACGGTTTTACGGCCGGCAAGATCCATCGCCTGAATACCGTTGGTCCCTTCGTAGATCTGGCTGATGCGTACGTCACGGACCCGCTGCTCCTGGCCCCATTCGCGAATATAGCCATGCCCACCCAGAACCTGTTGTCCGGCCAGACTGTTGTCCAGCCCCATATCGGTCAGGAATGCCTTGGCAATGGGGGTCAGCAGTTCCACCATCTGCTGGGCTTCCTGCTGTTGGCGCGGGTCCTGTGTGTGTTCACAGATATCCAGCCACTTCGAGACGTACAGTACAAAGGCGCGTCCCGCTTCTGTGGTGGCCTTCATGTTCAGCAGCATGCGCCGCACATCGGCATGTTCCAGAATCGGTGCCGGGGCCCGTTCAGGATCGGCTGCACTGCGGCCCTGCGTGCGCTCAGCGGCATAGTCTCGGGCACACTGGTAGGACGCTTCGCCAACGGCCAGGCCCTGAATGCCGACTTCAAGGCGTTCGTAATTCATCAGCGTGAACATGCGCGAAAGGCCTTCGCCTTCTTCGCCGAGTCGGAAGGCTTGCGCCTGATCGTAATGAATGACGCAGGTCGATGAGCCCTTGACCCCCATTTTCTGTTCCAGTGCGCTGCAGCTGACGCCGTTGCTCTGACCGTTTTCGAGTTTTTTGGGTACCAGAAAAAGCGACAGGCCCCGATGACCTTCGGGCGCTTCGGGGGTTCGGGCCAGAACCAGATGCACGATGTTGTCGGTCAGATCATGCTCGCCGGCGGTAATAAAAATTTTGGTGCCGCTCAGCTGATAGGTGGTGTCAGTTTCCGGACTGGCGATACTGCGTACCAGCCCCAGATCGCTGCCGGCCTGCGGTTCGGTCAGGCACATGGCCCCGGCCGTACGCCCGGTATACAGGTCGGGCAGGAAGCGCTGTTGCAGCTCCGGGCTGGCGTGTTCTTCGATCGCCTTGGCAACGCCCATGCTCAGCATCGGATACAGACCAAAGGCCATGTTGGCGCCCTGAACCATTTCGCTGAAGAGGCTGCTCAGCATGCGCGGCATGCCCTGTCCACCCTGCTCCGGATGACCGCAAAGGCCGAGCCAGCCCCCCTGAGCCAAGGCCTGATAGGCCGCACTAAAACCGGTCGGTGTGGTTACCTGTCCCTGCGCCAGAGTGCAGCCGCTTTCATCGCCGCTGCGGTAGAGCGGGGCGAGTTCCTGTGCCGCGAATTTGCTGCAGGCATCCAGAATAGCGCGGGCGCTTTCGGCATCAATGCGCTCGTCGAGCGGCGGGTGACGCTGCCAGAAGCGCTCGGCCTGAAAGACCTCTTCGAGCAAAAACTGCATGTCCCGAAGGGGGGCTTGGTAGTGGGTCATGGGATCCTCCTCAGATCGAGACGTTTTTTTGATTTGTATCATTTTTTCTTGTGTGTGGCAGCAACGAAGCGCTGGGCGGGCATAACGGGATATTGATAAAGGTCACTTGAGGCCGGCGAGAGCTTGTCTAGATTTTTTATAGGCCATAGTTGCGGCCGAGGCCTTTGCCCCGGTGAACCTACACAAGGAGCCTGTGATGAGTCTGTTGCCAAGAACCCCGTTTGGAGAGTTGGAATCGCTGTTCGATCGTTATCAGCGTGAGCTGGGCAAGATGACCGGCCATGAAGTGATGACCAGTGCGGACTGGTCTCCGGCCGTGGACATTACCGAAACCAAGACCGAGTACCTGATCAAGGTCGAGCTGCCTGAGGTCAAGCGAGAGGATATAAAGGTCGCGGTGGAAAATGGTGTTCTTACCCTTTCGGGTGAGCGCCATATCGAAAAAGAGGACAAGGACAAGAAGCATCACCGTATCGAACGTTATTACGGTCGCTTCGCCCGCAGCTTTACGTTGCCGGATGATACCGATCCGCATTCGATCGACGCCGATTACAAGGATGGTGTGCTGACCCTGAGCCTGAAGAAGGTGAAAAAGGCGCAGGACAACAAGGTGCTGATCGATATCAAATAGTGGGCGGTTATGGGCCAGCCAACAGCAGAGCCTTCAGGCTCTGCTTTTTTTGTGTCGACCGGTTTGTGGAGGCCGCGTCAATACCGAGAAATCGACTCGGGTCTACGGGGGAATCGTGCTAAAGTGCTGGCCTTTCATAGCTACTGTGGATAAGGCGGTATGACTGAAGAGCACAAAAGCCAGAGCAGCGGTGTAGACAATCTGCCGCTGATCGATGAGCACGAGGAAGAGGTTTCGGAGAACGGCCAGAAGGTGCGTCGTCGCGGGGTTTATCTGCTGCCGAACCTGTTTACCACTGCAGCGCTGTTCTGCGGGTTCTATGCCGTCATCAGTGCTATGAACAATCAGTTTATTCCGGCTGCGGTGTCGATCTTTGTTGCGATGATTTTCGATGGGCTTGATGGCCGTGTGGCACGGATGACCCATACGCAAAGCGCATTTGGCGCCGAATACGACAGCCTGTCCGATATGGTGTCGTTTGGTATTGCTCCGGCACTGGTCAGTTACTGCTGGGCTCTGAATGATCTGGGCAAGGTCGGATGGACCGCTGCGTTTATCTTTGCTGCGTGCGCTGCGCTGCGTCTGGCGCGCTTCAATACGCAGATCGATACGGCGGACAAACGGTTCTTTACCGGTTTCCCGAGCCCGGCTGCGGCATCGGTGGTGGCCGGTATGGTCTGGGCTTTTGCCGATGCCGGGGTAGACGGTGAAACCGCAGCCTGGGTCGGTATTCTGGCCTGCGTCATTACCGCGGCAACCGGGCTGCTGATGGTATGCAACATTCGCTATCACAGCTTCAAGCAGCTGGATCTGCGTGAGCGTGTACCCTTTGTCGTGATTCTGGCCATCGTGCTGGTGTTTGCGGTGGCGCTGCTTGACCCGGCGCTGGTGCTGCTGGGTATTTTCCTGCTGTATGTGCTCTCAGGTCCGGTGATGGAACTGACCGGTCTGTTCCTGCCCGCTGACCTGAAGGCGGCCAAGCAGGCAGACAAAGATGCCGTGTGCGAGAGCCGCGAAGAACAGCACTGACCGTTTTCGCCAGACCTGCCGATAAAAACGCTACCTTCAAACAGGTAGCGTTTTTTTTGGAGTGTCTGCGATGAAAGCGCGGTTAACGGAAGCGGATGTGACCCCTGAAGCTGTGTATCGGCAGCGGCGCCAGTTCCTGCGGCAGATGGGCATGACGATGCTCGGTACATTGGGTGGCTCGTTGCTGAGTGGATGCAGTGAGGCCGATGAGCCAGAGGCGGCTCGTTCGGGAGCGCAGTGGTTGCGCCAGCGTCTGCAGCAGTACCAGCCGGCAGCACCGGTCGACGACGCCTTGACACCGCTCCAGGATGTTGTGCGTTACA
>CAYWUD010000105.1:0-7554 GCA_964461355.1 uncultured Pseudomonadales bacterium
GCTCCGACAGATCTCCGGCAGCGGCTTGTGCATCAGGACCAGAGTGATCAGAGCACCATAGGCGCGCCCCTGCTGGCAGATTCTGGCCCTGAAATCACGACGCAGATTGGTGGCATCCCAGACCACCGTGCGCCGTGCCGCCAGCGCCCGCTTCAGACGCTGATGGGCAATACGCACCACCTCGCGGTTACGGCGCTGACAGGCACGCTGGCCACAGAGTTCTTCACGAATCAGATCCAGTGAAATGAGTTCATGCTCGCCGAGCTTCTGCTGGATGTAATGCGACTTGCCCGAGCCACTCAGTCCACAGAGCAGCACCAGCTGCGGATAGTGCTCCTTGGCAGCAAAGAACCTGGCCGGCCCCTCGAACTCGGAAGACAATTCCCCCTGTTCCAGAGCCCAGAGCGTTTGCCCAAACAGGTACTGCTGCGCGACGGGCGTTTCCTGATCGAGTGTGCGGAGAAAATCCCGCTCCAGTCGATAGGCGCTTCCCCACACCCCATACTCGGTACAGAAAAGGCGGAATTCGTCCAAATAACCAAGCTGCCGCTCGCGATCGGGACACTGCCGTCCTCGAAGGTCCGCCACCTCAAGCCAGTACAGCAGTTCTGTATCTACAGTCCGTGACAGAGCCAGATACTGTGCTCGCTCGACATTGCGGACCACCAGTCTTTTGGGCTGCTGGTGCTCGCCCACCAGAGCCAAAACCGACCACACCACATCATAGGGCAGTTCAAGCCCCATCAACCGGTGCGCCAGATAATCGCGCCCGAGTGTTTCGTGGCCGCGCGCAGTAATCCGCAACCGTCCGCGCACCTCACGTTCTGCGGTGGTATCGGGTTTGCCGATATCGTGAAGTAGCGCCGCAAGCACCAAAGACTGACGCCGCGCACCGGCAATATGACGCGCCTCACCGGCCAATAATTGATACAACGCGGTCAGTACACAGTCGGTATGCGCTGCGACATCCCCTTCGCCATGCCATTCCGGATCCTGAGGACAGCCGCGCAACCGCTCCAGCCAGGGGAAATGCTCACCCAGCTGCCGCTGACATTCGGCCAGATCGGGCGTCGCGTCATGCGTTAAAGCCGCAAGCCAGGACCGGCAGGAATGCGCGCGTATGATTTTGCTCATCATCGCTCCTCCACACCAGCAGACAGCCTATTGGGCGTCAGAGCCTGATGCATCCAGTGCCGATCACTCTGCACATGGTTGGGGCGTACCCATTTGGCCACAGCGCGATCAAACTCACTGTAGGCAAACGCATCAGCCAGCCGCAGTACGTAGCCTTCTTGCCGTTGGGTATCAAGCGTCAAGGCGCGCAGCTGCTGCTCATCAAACAGGCCCTGAAAAAGCACCACAGGCACGCTGATACCCAGCTGCCTGAACCAGTCACAGGTTTGCCCCCAACCGAGGCAATGGTTTTGCTGATCCCAGACCGAGAATCCATAGAAATAGCTGCTAAGTGCCGTATATGCGATCGAGTGCCGGGCATACAGATTTTCGCCGCAGATCCTCCAGCCCTCTGGAATCTGCCACGCAATGCGGTGATGAAACGCCTTCAACCAGTCACGCGACGGATGATGGCGGCTATCCAGCGAGCGCGCATGCAGCCCATCGGCATACAGGGTACTGTTCTCACCATCCATTTTTTCGGTCACCACAACCTGCCGGCCGATAAACGAACGGAGGTTCGGGCAGAAGCGATCATCCGCCGTTGCACCGGGCGACCAAGGTAAATGTGGGGTACGGGGGTATTTATAGCGCGGGGCCATATAGTCTCTCCTGAATCGAGTTAAACGCACGCGCCGCACTCAAAACCGGTACGGTCGCGTCAAAAACGAAATTCAGTCGATGCGTTACATGGCGGTAGGTCGGGGCCGTCCCGGCTCCTGGATAAATCATGAAGATGAATAGACAGCGGCAAGCATAATCATCACCCGGTTGCGGGTAAAGCGATAATCCGAAATGACGCTGGCCGGGTTTGCTGGGCCCGGGCCAACGGGCATGGGCAAGCATGGGAAAGCGCATGACGAGCCCCTATACTGCTGATGCCAGAGCCGCCCGTGCTCTTTTCGCCACGCACAGGGAGTGCCGCATGCGCGAACGGACGATCTACAACTGCCATTGCCATCTGTTTACCCACCGACATATTCCGAACGGCTATCTGCCCCTGTTTCTGGTGCCACTGGCGCGGATCGAACCCGTACGCCGGCTGCTCGGTCTTGGCCTGCGCGGCCTGGTACCCTGGAGTCGCAATGACCGCCTGCAACGCATAGCGGCTTTTATCGACACCGCCTTTCGTGAGCGGCAGGCGGACAACTTCGCCGAACTGGCGGGCTATTACCCCGACAACAGCCGCTTTGTGGTGCTGCCGATGGACCTTGCGCTGATGGAGGCCGGCCCGGTTCCTGTCGACATCGATGCCCAGCACGCCGAACTGGCCGCGCTGGCGGCAGAGCCTGGCAACCGCGAACGGCTGATCCCCTTTGCGCATATCGATCCCAGGCGCGAGGATGCCCTCAAGCGCCTGCGCCACTGGGTGGAAACGCACCGCTTTCGTGGCCTCAAGATCTACCCGACGCTCGGCTACGCACCCGACCATCCGCGCCTGATGGAGGAGATCTACCCCTACCTCTGCACCCACAACCTGCCCCTGATCAGCCATTGTTCGCCGGGCTCGGTGGTCAATAAGCGCCTCGGGGCCGCGGCGTCTCATGCCCTGGCCGACCCTGATCGCTATCTGCCGGTATTGCAGCAGTTTCCGAACCTGCGCCTGTGCCTGGCCCATTTCGGCGGCATCGACGAATGGCGGCGTCAACTGACCCCCGAGCCCCAGAGCCAGCCGACCTGGCTGGGCAAGATCCTGCAGCTGATGGAGAGCGGGCGCTACCCCAATCTGTACGCCGACATCGCCTACACCATTTTCAACGTGCAGGAACACCTGCCCCTGCTCTCCGTTCTGCTGGAGCGGCCCGCCGTGCGCGAACGGGTGCTGTTCGGTTCCGATTTCTATATGGTCAAGACCCAGCGTTACGCGGAAAAACGCCTCTCGATCGATCTGCGCCACCAGCTCGGCGAGGCAAAATTCTGGCAGATTGCCGAAACCAATCCGCGCCGGTTTCTGGGCGAATGATGCCGGGCCGCTCCCCCCTGCCCGGCCAGCAGCAACCGCCGCAAGGCTCCGGTGTGAACGACACCGCGAGGCGCCGACTGAAGCTGCCTCCCAGCGCCTGGCTGGCCCTGCTGATCATCGCCCTGCAGCTGATCAACGTACTGACCGGGTACCGCCTCAATCAGTTCGGCATTTCGCCAAGGCAGCTGCCCGGGTTGCTCGGCATTCCTCTTGCTCCGCTGCTGCATGCCGACTGGACGCATCTTCTGGGCAACCTGCCGCCCCTGCTGGTGCTCGGCACCCTGATCAATCTGCGCGGGTGGCGCTGCTACCTACAGGTCACCCTCGGCATCAGTCTGCTGGCGGGGCTTGGCACCTGGCTGTTCGGCCGCCACGGCCTGCACCTGGGTGCCAGTGCCCTGGTGCTCGGCTACTGGAGCTACCTGATCGCGTCGGCCGGTTTTCGCCGCGATCCTGGTTCGCTGCTGCTGGCGCTGCTGGCACTCTTCCTGTACGGAGGTCTGCTCGCGACCCTGACCGATTTCAGCGCCGGTATCAGTGTTTCGGGGCATCTCTTCGGATTGCTGGCCGGGATCGCTCTGGCCCGCTGGCACAGCACCTGACGGGCCTCTCGCCCGGACCCGAGCCACCCGTGCTGCTGAAGGGCTAGTCCAGCGTCAGCGACCTAGCCTCCAGCCGTGCGGCTTCGGCGGTAAAACGTGCCTTGAGAAAACGGCTCAGGGCCTGAACCTTGGGGCTTCTATTGAGATCACGGTGGGTTACCAACCAGAGCGGTAACGCCCACTCGGCCGGTGGCAGCAGCAGCGGATACAGCCCGCGCTCGACCTGTGCGCGCCAGCAGTTGAGCGGCGCGGCGCCAAAACCTGCACGCACCGCCGGCAGCAGACCGCCCAGCTCGTTGCAGCGAAGCGCGATCTGCTCCGATGGCACCTGTGTATTGAGCCACTGCATGGCCGGAACTCCGGGATAGGCGTTAAGGGTGGCGACAAAATGATGCCCATCGAGTTCCGCCAACGAGTGCAGCCGACCATGACGCGCCAGATAGGCCGCATCGGCATACAGCGTGGTCGCAAGTCTCGCCAGCGGCTGGACCACATAGTCCGGATCTCGGGGCGCCTGACCGGGACGGATACTCAGATGCGCCTCGCCGTACTCAAGCTTGAAAATACGGCTGTCGGCAACGTATTCGAGCCGGATCTGCGGATAGTCGCGCTGGAAGTCGGCCAGCATCGGCAGCAGCAGATCGGCCAGCGTGTTGACGGTCGTCAGCACCAGCGTGCCGCTCAGCTGCACCTCCTGCTCCTGCAGCTGCCCCTGCAGGCGCTCGAACGGCACACGCGCCTGTTCCACGCTCTGCATCATCAACAGACCCGCTTCGGTGGGTTCGTAACCGCGCGCATGACGGTAGAACAGGCGTGTACCCAGACGACGCTCGAGACTGTCGATGCGCCGCAGCACGGTACTGTGGTGCACACCCAGCTGCTCGGCGGCCGCCGACAGCGTGCCGCACAGACCGACCTGATAGGCGATCTGCAGTTCCTGCCAATCGAGTTTATGTGCGCTCATGCACAGAAGCTTTGCACAGCGCCGCTTTCTCTTCAATTCTGTCAGCACCACACTGGAGGCATCACGGTAACGCCCGACGGCTCACATAAGGAACTCCGCGCATGATCCGACTGATCGCCCTTTCCGGCAGTCTCAGACACGACTCCTACAACCAGCAGCTGGTCGCCCGTGCCGCCGAGGGCGCACGCAGCGCCGGTGCCGAGGTGACACTGATTCACCTGGCCGACTATGCCATCCCGCTTTTTTCCGAGGATCTCGAAGCGCTTGGCACACCGGCAGCGGTCAACGACCTTAAACGCCTGTTCGCCGACAGCGACGGCATCCTCCTGGCCAGCCCCGAGTACAACGGCTCGATTCCGGGCGTACTGAAAAACGTCCTCGACTGGCTGTCACGTCCGGGTGATGGCCAGATCGCTTCGGCCTTTGCCGGCAAGGTGGCCGGAATCATGGCGACCTCGCCCGGGGCCCTCGGCGGGGTTCGCGGTCTGGCCCACGTCAAGGACGTCCTGTTCAATCTCGGCGTACGGGTCAACCCGGCGCCGATTGCCGTCCCCGGAGCCCGTCAGGCCTTTACCGACACCGGCGCCCTGCGCGATAGTGCTCTGGACGAACGCGTGCTCGCCCTCGGACGCGAGATCGCCCGCCAGGCCGAGCTGCAACATCACTGAAGGAGAACAGGATGAACTACCCCGCACGGATGCGCGCCTTCCACTGGCTGAGTGCCCTGCTGATTCTGGGCCTGCTGGGACTCGGTTTTTACATGAGCAACCTGCCGGCCGATGCCCCGGACAAGCACAGTTTTTATCCGCTGCACAAGGCGCTGGGTGTCATCGCCGGGGTACTGGTCCTGGCGCGCATTGCCGTACGCCTGAGCAGCACGCTGCCCGCACCGCTCCCAAGCCTGTCACGCCGCGAACGCCTGCTTGGCGAGACGGTGCACCGGCTTTTGTATCTCGGCATGCTGCTGATGCCGCTGTCCGGTTATCTGATGGGGGCCCTGTCACCACGCAGCAACGGTCTGGATCTGTTCGGGCTGGTCCGGATACCGGATCTGTTCGGCAAGCATCCGTTCTTAAGCCAGGTGTTCCATGAACTGCATGAACTCTGTGCGCCGCTGCTGCTGGCGCTCGTGCTGCTGCACATCGCCGCCGTCCTCAAACATCGCTTTTACGACGCGCCGGAAAAAGATGTACTGAGCCGGATGCTCTGATCCGAGCTGTTCGCCTGCCTCTTTGCCCTTCGGGCTTTTCGGCCCGGGGGGCGGCAGAGTACACTCGAGCCCTTTCTCTTCCGAGTAGCACCATGCGCCTTTATATCTATATCGATCAGCCCGATTACGCCGAACTGGCCACACCGATCAGTCAGGAGCTCAGTGCCTGGATCGGCAGCAACAAGAAACATATCCAGCTGGTCAACCGTGCACTGGCCGAATACCCGGAGCAGGCCGACAACGAGCTCGGTATCGACATCCAGCTCGAAACCGCCAATGCCCTGAAAAAACCGCTCGAATACCTCTATGGCCTGGCACGGACACACAAGATCGATTTTGTCGTCGGCATCCATGATCCCGAGAGCGGCGCACGCGAGGATGTCTGTTATTTCGGCCAGGAAGAAGGTCGCCCGGACCCGGACGAAGTCGCCCTGTATCTTGGCCTCTGAACCGGGCTTGAGGCAGACCGGCCACAGGCCGTTGCTGCCTGCCAAGCAGATCACGCCCCGGATACGCACTTGCCGCAACCGGGCTGTGCAAAAGGGCCCGGCCTGTTAAAGTCGGAGCCTTCATGGACATGGATGTTGAAACTGGACAGGACGTCTCCGTTGGCACTCACCCGTATCCCCTATCGTTATCCACGCCGCAGACTGACCGGCCTTGGCCTGTTCTGGCTGTTGCTGGCCATCGCCTGCTTTCCCGAAATGCCCTATTTCCTGGGCACCAGCCTGTGGCAGCTCGGAACCGTCTTCACCCAGATACTGCTCTGGTATCTGTTTCTGCTCTGCCTATCGATTGCCACGCTGTCGCTGGCCAAGGCCCTCTCACCCGGCTCCTGGGTGCGTCTGAACAGCCGCGGTCTGAGCGCACCGCAGACACCCCGAGGGCGCCCGGTCAAGGTGCTGTTTCGCGATCTGTACCGCTGGGAGCTGCGCGGTCGAAACCGGCCCTGGTACCGTCGTGAGATCGAGCTGATTCACCGCGACGGCACCTTGCGTCTGCCCGGTGCCTGGCTGCCGGCCCCCGAAGCACTGGACGCACTGGTGCGCCATATCGAGCAGCATGCCCGACCGCAGACACCGCGCCAGCGCGCCCTGGCCATTCGTGCACGCTATACCCATCTTACGCGCGGCCTGTTCGAAGATACCGGACGGATGATCGAGCAGATCGAAGCGCGCCGCGCCAGCCGTCCCCTGAACGAGCTCGAGCTGCGCTATCTCGAGCAGCTGCACGCCGAACAGCGCGAACATCAGGCACGTCTTGAGGGACAGTTCGAATCGGTACAGCCCGGCACCTGTGCCTGATAACGCGGGGAAACGGCTTTCAACGAGCACGCAACTCGAGAAAGCTGTTCCGCGCGCAGGGTGCAATCCTCGCGCCCGACCGTATGCGCCCCCCGCATAGGCCAAAAGAAACGTTTTACCTGGATACAACAGATGGCTTTCAGGTTCCGAAGCATTTCATGGCGCCGCGCCTCTTCGCTGTATCCTGCTGCTAACCGGGTGCACCAGCCCCCCAAGGGCATCGAGCCGGTCGAGCCCTGTGTGCCGCAGCGTTATCCTGGCACCTGGTATGATATTGCTCGCTTCGATCACCGCTTCGAACGCGGGCTGCAGGAGATCAGCGCCACCTACAGCCTGCG
>CAYWUD010000106.1:0-7503 GCA_964461355.1 uncultured Pseudomonadales bacterium
GCAAGCCGCTGGTGGTCGATGGTGTGCTGTACGCCTACGGCGATGGCGGCAACCTGGTGGCTCTGGAACTCGAACAGGACCGTTGATCCGCTGTTAATCTATTTGGGCGGCTGTCGCAGGGCGACAGCCGCCTCTGTTGTTTTCCGGGCCGCGACTTTGCGGACCCTTTTGTAATGAGGTTGGAAGTACGATGATTCCGGTGATCGCTTTGGTGGGGCGCCCCAATGTGGGCAAGTCCACCCTGTTCAACCGCTTGACCAAGAGCCGTGATGCGCTGGTGGCGGACTTTGCCGGTCTGACCCGGGATCGCAAGTACGGCGAGGGGCGTCTGGGCGAGCGTCCCTACATGGTGATCGATACCGGCGGTATCAGCGGGGACGAGGAAGGCATCGACAGTCTGATGGCCGGGCAATCGCTGGCGGCGATCGAAGAGGCCGATGCGGTCCTGTTTCTGGTTGATGCCCGCGCCGGGCTGACGGTGGCCGACCAGATGATTGCCGATCATCTGCGCCGCAGTAACAAGAACTGCTGGCTGGTGGGCAACAAGGTCGACTCGACCAACCCCGACATGCTCGAAGCCGAATTTGCCGAACTGGCCCTCGGCGAGGCACATCCGATTGCGGCGGCCCATGGCCGCGGGGTGCGCAGCCTGATCGACCTGGTGCTGGAAAGCTTTCCGGAAGAGGGAGTGCTGGAAGAAAATGACGCCGACCGGGCCGCCCGTGAAGCCGAAGAACAGGGGATCAAGGTCGCCGTGGTGGGGCGTCCCAACGTCGGCAAATCGACCCTGGTCAACCGGATGCTGGGTGAAGAGCGCGTGGTGGTGTACGACTATGCCGGTACCACCCGCGACAGTATCTATATCCCCTATGAGCGCTTTGAGCGTAACTACACCCTGATCGATACCGCCGGCGTGCGTCGCCGCGGCAAGATCGATCTGGCGGTGGAAAAATTCTCCGTGATCAAGTCCCTGCAGGCGGTGCAGGATGCCAACGTGGTCGTGCTGGTGATGGATGCCCATGAGGGCATCGTCGAGCAGGATCTGCACCTGCTGGGATTCGAGCTCGAGTCCGGCCGCGCCGTGGTACTGGCGATCAACAAGTGGGACGGCATGCGTGAAGAGCAGAAACAGGCGGTCAAGGATGAGCTGGACCGGCGCATGGGCTTTATCAACTTTGCCCGGGTGCACTTTATCTCGGCCAAGCACGGCAGCGGTGTCGGTAACCTGTACGATTCGATCGAGGAAGCCTACGACTGTGCTACCCAGCGCTGGAGCGCCAACCAGCTGACCCGTCTGCTCGAGGACGCGGTCGATCAGCATCAGCCGCCGCTGGTGCGCGGGCGTCGTATCAAGCTGCGCTACTGCCATATGGGCGGCTCCAACCCGCCGCTGCTGGTGATTCACGGCAATCAGGTCGACGAGCTGCCGGACAGCTACAAGCGCTATCTGCAGAACACCTTCCGCTCGGTACTGAAGGTGGTCGGTACACCGATTCGCCTGCAGTTCCGTGCCAGTACCAACCCCTTTGCCGGACGCAAGAACGAGCTCACCGAGCGTCAGCAAAAGCGCACGCAGCGGCTGATGGCGCATGCCAAGAAGAGCAAGGGTCGTCGTTAGACGAACCGCATAAAAAAACCGGGCCTGGCCCGGTTTTTTTATGCGTGCGGCGCGGCTTACTGCAGAGCGCTGTTCTCGAAGCCGATCGAGACATGCTGCATGAAGATCTGGATCAGGCTCAGATCGATATCATCCTTGTGCAGCAGGCTGTCGATGTACAGCAGACACTTGTGGCCGCCGCAGGCGACATAACCGTAATAGCTGTAATCATGGATCAGGTAGCCGTTCTCGCCGCGCTGAATCAGCTCCTCGAATTTGCTGAAATCGCACAGACACTTGAGGCTGTGACCGACCTCCTGCTGAAAGCGGCCGGTGGCATACACCACCTCGAAGTCCTCGTTGGCCACCGTGCTGGAGATCACCGCTGACTGATTGTCGCAGTAGTTCATCAGCTGCTGCAGCAACGGCTGGATGCCGGCATTGAATTCGGCCATGTTGTTGGTCTTGAACAGCAGGTGTGAGGCGTACACCAGCCCCTTGAGCATGCTGCAGCTGCGCTCGATGGTGGTGATGTCGTTGTACGAGCGCAGGCACGAATGCATCAGGGTCTTGGTTTTCTGCGCCGTGAGCTCGGTCTTTTCCTTGTAGTCGTTGATGTCATAGCGAATCATGATGTCTTCTTCGGGCGCTTCGCCGGGCTGGCCGGTACGCAGGACGATGCGCACCTTCTTGTTGCGCTGTTCGCTGCGGATCCATTCAGCTACCTCAAGACCCGCCAGAGACGACTCCATAACCACGTCGAGCAGAATCACGGCGATATCGTCGTGCTCGCGCAGCAGAGCTTTCGCCTGTTCGCCGGAATAGGCATGCAGGAACTCCAGTCCCACGCCCTGATACTCGAAATCGGCCAGTACCAGTTTGGTCACGTCGTGTACCTGCTGTTCGTCGTCGACGATCAGAAGCTTGTAGGGCTTGTTCGGCTGGTGGGCGGGGGCAGGGTGCGGACGGGTGGGCTGAAACAGCGGTTTGGCCTTGCTGTCGTTGGAAAACAGGGGCGCATCGTCTTGGGCCATGGGACTCGATCCTTGTTGCATCAACGGGGCGATCCGCCGAAGAGATGCGTACAGGGATCGCCGTGCCATAACCGCTTCAGTATCTACCTTTTGCCTCAGGAACTCCAATCAAAGGTGCGCGCCACGCGAAAGCAGCTGTCCTGATGCGTGCGTACCAGCGCAATCAGGGCGGGATCGAGCTGGCCTTCGCTGGCCATGGTTTCAAGCAGCACCAGTGCCTCGGGCTGGGCCATGCCCTTGCGGTAGGGGCGATCCTGCACCAGTGCCTGCAGTACATCGGCCACCGCGATCAGCTTGGCTTCGGGCTCGAGCTCCTCGCCGCAGGGGTGGAAGGGATAGCCGGTGCCGCACAGGTGTTCGTGGTGGTAGGCCGCCCAGCGGGCGATCTCCTCGAGCCCGGTAATGCCGTTGAGAATCTCGAAGGTCTCGAAGCTGTGATGGTGGATCAGCGAGCGTTCGGTCGGGCTCAGGGGGCCGGGCTTGTCGAGGATCTGATCCGGGATGCGCAGTTTGCCCAGATCATGCAGGTAGCCGGCGATTTCGACCAGTTCGGCGCGTTCGCGAGAGAGCCCCGACAGCTCGCCAAGGTGGCGGGCCAGGCGGCCGACATTGATCGAATGATTGGCGGTAAAAGGGCTTTTCTGATCGACGATGTAGGAAAAGATATAGGCGCACTGGCGCAGCTGAGTGATATCCAGCGGTTTCCAGTCGCGCTCGGTGCACATGCGCCAGCAGAACCTGCAGATATGCTGGTCTTCCAGTGCGATCCAGAATGCTTCGGTCTTTGCTGCGCGCACGAAGGCCGCGACCAGTTCCGGATCGAAGAAGGTGCCGCTTCTGAGTTCGATCAGGCTGACGATCTCCTCGCGTGCCAGCAGAATATCGTGTTTGTAATGCGCCGCTGCGCTGATATCGACGCGGTCGGCCAGAAAGATCAGATTGGCCAGGCGTTTGGTCTCGGCATCGAGATCGATACCGGACAGTTCGCTCCAGTGGGTATGGTGGTAGCGGATCGGCAGGGCGCAATCGGCCAGCGGGGCGAAATCGCACAGCAGATGATAGCCCTGCTGACAGTGTTCCTGAGCGCCTTCCCAGTCGAACAGGTTGACCAGGGTGCTGTGTACCTGTTCGGAGGAGACGCCGCAGTCATGCAGCATCCCCAGGCGAAACAGCTGCTCCTCGTGACCGGCGGCAATACCCAGCTGATCGGCAATCTGCAGGGCGATATAGGCCACGCGCTTGCCGTGGTGCAGATCGGTAATGCCGACCAGATCAATGACGTTTTCCAGCGCCAGGACCATCTGATTGAGGTCCACCTGTAGTTGTTGTGCCATCCTGGCTCCTCCCTGTCCGTGGTGGGGCGTACTCCTGTCTGGCTTAGCCTAGTCGGCTTTTTTGCCGGGGTCTGTCTCGATACGCTCCACGTGGGCCCAGATACGGCCCTCGGCCAGACGCGCCTGGATCCGCTCGCCCGGGCGCAGCTGTGTGGCGCGCTGCACCAGTGTGCCATCGGCCTGCTGCACCAGGGCGTAACCGCGGCCCAGGGTGGCCAGAGGGCTGACCAGATGCAGGCGCTGGGCCTTGAGGGCCAGCTGTTGCTGTTGCCGTTCCAGCGTGCCGGTGATGGCCCGCTGCAGACGGCTAACCTGCGTATCCAGGCGAAGCCGGCCTTCGGCCAGACGCGGCCCCGGCGCACAGGCGTTGAGGCGTGTCTGCAGCTGCTGAAGGCGGCCGTGCTGCTCGGCCAGTCGGTGACCGAGGCCGCGCTGTAGGCGCAGTTCCAGCTCGTCGAGCCGTTGCGCATGCTGATTCAGGCGCTCGCCGGGATGGCGCAGGCGACCGGCAAGGCGCGCCAGTCGGTGTTCGGCCAGCTGCAGCTGTTGGGTCATCAGGCGCGTCAGCTGGCGCTGATAGCCCTGCAGCTGGGCCATCAGTTCGAACTGGTCCGGGCTGATCAGCTCGGCGGCGGCCGAAGGGGTCGGTGCCCGCAGGTCGGCGACAAAATCGGCGATGGTAAAGTCCACTTCATGGCCGACCGCGCTCACCACCGGCAGACGGCAGGCGGCAATGGCGCGGGCAACCGGCTCTTCGTTGAAGGGCCAGAGATCCTCCAGCGAGCCGCCGCCACGGGTCAGCAGGATCAGGTCGCAGTCACTGGCATCGGCAGCGGCCAGCGCCGCAGCAATGCCGGCGGCGGCTTCGCGCCCCTGCACCTGGGTGGCAAAGAGGCGCACCGGCAGCAGCGGAAAGCGTCGCCGCAGTACCGAGCGCACATCATGGAGCGCAGCACCGCTGGCAGAGGTGATCAGGGCCAGGCGCTGCGGCCAGGCTGGCAGGGGCTTTTTGCGTGCGCGGTCAAACAGCCCTTCATGGGCCAGCTGCGCCTTCAGGGCTTCAAAGGCCTGCTGCAGGGCGCCGAAACCGGCTTCTTCCAGATGCTCGACGATCAGCTGATAGTCACCGCGCCCTTCGTACAGCGAAACCCGGCCGCGCACACGGATATGGGTGCCTTCGGCAGGGATTTTATGCAGCGACTGATTGCGGTTTTTGAAAAAGGCGCAGCGGATCTGGGCCGCGCTGTCCTTGAGGGTAAAGTACCAGTGCCCCGAGCGGGGGCGGGCCAGTCCCGACAGCTCGCCCTCGACCCACAGCTGCCCGAGGCTCAGTTCGAGCAGGCGGCGGCTGCGCCGATTGAGCTCGCTGACGGTAAGGATTTCGCGGCCATCGTCGGCCGCAGCGCTAAGGTAGGTATCGGACATGGGCGCAGTATACCGTGTCTTAGGTGCGTTGCAGTGGTCCCGCCGGGTTGAGCAGGATCGGTGTTCGACCGCTTACCGCAGCCGTGTCAATCCAGCGCTACCCGAGCACTCAGCGCTACCAGTACGCCGCCGATGGCACGGTCGAACCAGTGGCCCAGACGCAGAAACCAGCGGCGCACCCGCGCCTGGCTGAACAGCAGCGACAGTGCGGCAAACCAGAGCAGGGTGGCCAGCGCCATATAGAGGCCGAAGAAGGTCTGTACGCCCAGCGGTGTTCCCGGTGCCACGACCAGGGTGAACAGCGACAAAAAGAACAGGGTCGCCTTGGGATTGAGCACGTTGGTAATAAAGCCGATCTTCAGCGCTCGCAGGTCCCTCAGCTGCGCCGCCGGTTCAAGCCGTGTTTCGCCAGCCGCCTGCGGGCGGCTGCGCAGGGCCTGAATGCCGATCCACAGCAGATAGGCGGCGGCCAGATATTTGAGCACCGTAAACATCAGGATCGACTGGCTGATCACCAGTCCCAGGCCCATCAGGCAGTAACCGACATGCACCAGGATGCCGAGGCCGACGCCGGTGCTGGTCCAGAGCGCTGCACGGCGGCCGTACTGGATGCTGTGTTTGAGCACCACGGCAAAGTCCGGTCCGGGGCTGGCTACGGCCAGCAGGTGGACGCCGGCGAGCAGAAGAAAACTGTTGAGATAGTCCATGGGGCTGCGAGCCGTTTGTGAATACGAGAGGGTCTTTGTAGCAATCATGGCGGAGCCTGTCATCGGCATTGACCGCATTGTTAAACCCTTATTTTTGTCAGGCTATAACGCAAATAACGGCAAATAAATGATCGCTTTATTCGATACGTTTATTAATAGCGGTTCAGGATGCCAGGCACGCCTGTGTCGCAGAGCGGGAGGCGCACCCCTCGGGGCGGTCGGAATAAGGCCGATTTTTCGTTTTTTAGCAGGTTTTTGGCCGAATAATTTTGAATGCTGCTGCCGGCAAGGCTCCGGCGGGCAGCCCGAATGGGCGGCTGTGGTCGTGCCCGGGGCTGCCTAAGCATTGATTGATCCCTATATCTAGTGGGCGATGGCGGCCTTCAGCACAAGTGTTGTGGGTCGGCAGGTGGCAAGGATCAAAATTTTAAATGTATGGGGTTTGCAAGGAATTTGAGGTCTGTTGCCGTCCCGACATAGAATTCGGCAATTTTATTTCTGGCACCTGAATATTCTTAAAGAATATTCAATTAATTCGGAAACCTTGGCTGTTATTCCGAGGTTTTCGCACATTTGGCAAAAAGCGAATCGGTACACCATTATGCTGCGAATCACTCAAGACGCGTTAACCTTTGACGATGTGCTCCTGCTGCCGGGCTACTCGGAAGTGCTGCCCAAGGATGTCTCGCTGAAAACCCGGCTGACCCGCTCGCTCGATCTCAATATTCCGCTGATCTCCGCGGCCATGGATACCGTGACCGAATCGCGTCTGGCGATCGCCATGGCCCAGAGCGGCGGGATCGGCATCATTCACAAGAACATGACCATCGAGCAGCAGGCGCTCGAGGTACGCAAGGTCAAGCGCTTCGAAGCGGGGGTGGTGAAGGACCCGATCACCATCGAGGCCGATGCCTCCATTCGCGACCTGATGGCGCTGCGCGCCGAAAACGCCATCTCCGGCGTGCCGGTACTGGCCAAGGGCCAGCTGGTCGGTATTATCACCAGCCGCGATGTGCGCTTTGAAACCGATCTGTCCAAACCGGTGCATGATCTGATGACACCGAAGGAGCGGCTGGTCACCGTACTCGAGGGCACCGGCAAGCCGGAGGTGATGAAGCTCCTGCAGCAGCACCGTATCGAAAAGGTGCTGGTGGTCGATGAGGCCTTCAATCTCAAGGGCATGATGACCGTCAAGGACATGCAGAAGGCCGAAGATTTCCCCAACGCCTGTAAGGATTCGCTGGGCCGGCTGATTGTCGGTGCTGCGGTCGGCACCGGCGGACCGCGCCGAGTTCTATACCAAGCTGCGCGACCTGGGGGCACTGAGCCCGAACGACATCCGCAAGCTTGAGGATATGGATGAACTGGTACCGGACGGCGAGATCTACCTGGTGCCGGTCAACATG
>CAYWUD010000107.1:0-7493 GCA_964461355.1 uncultured Pseudomonadales bacterium
TATTTGCGGCTCCCGGCTCAGGTTACGTTCCAGCCAGATCAGTTCTCGGATCAGCTGTTCGATGACCGTGGTCATCTTGTGCAGTTGCAGCTGGTCGCGGTCGCTCAGATCCCTGGCACAGGTGATCTGCTCGCGGCAGTCGTCCAGCGCCTGCTCGAGGCGTGCCGGATTGCCGACCGCCAGCGGGTATTGTTCGCGTTTCTGGTTCGACAGCCAGTGCGCCAGCAGTTCGTGCACTTCGACCACGGCATGGCGCAGGCTGTCGCTCATCGGCGCCTGACGCAGGCGGAAGCGGCAGGTTGCCAGCGAGATCTGCAGGTCGTCGATCTGCTCGAGCTTCATCATCAGGTATTCGCGATAGGCGCGTACGGTTTCCGGCAGCTTGTCGTTGTCCAGGCGCGCCATACGATCCTGCAGGCGGTGCAGGACGGTCGCCAGCCAGCTGCGCTCCTGGCGCAGACGCCGTTCGGCCTCTTCCTCATCCAGCGTGCGGGCATAGATCTGGGCCAGCAGGCGGTTGACCTCGGCCAGCATGCGCAGCTGAATGCGGCACAGATGCCGCAGCACCAGAGCCCGGGTGGCGGGCCAGATGGCGGTAATGATCATCGCCAGGACGAGGCCGGCAAACATCATCGGTACCCGCTGCATCAGGGTTTCAAAGCTCATCGGCAACGCCCGCGTCATGAAGGCGAAGGTCCAGGCGATCAGCCCCATCTGGAAGGCGTCCGAACCGGGGGGGCCCATCATCAGATAGCTGAAGGTCAGCCCGCCCAGCAGCAATGCCAGCGGCAGCGGATGAAAGCCGGCGTAGTGGGTGACGATACTGACCACGATCGAGGCGATACCGGTCAGCGCTAGGTTGTGCAGCTGATCGATCTTGGTCGGGCCGACACGGGCCTGCAGAATGAAGACCGCCGTCAGCAGCAGCCAGCTGCTTTCGGGCACGCTCTGCAGCGCCGTGACCAGCAGCGCTGAAATCAGCGCGGTGACAGCGGTCATCGCCCCCTGACGGCTGTAGCGCAGGTCCGGGTCGATGCGATCGAGGATATAACGGGGTTGCCAGTGCATAGAGGCGTGATTTCAGTCTCGACGGGTTTTGTGTGGCTCTACCATAGTGACGGCCTGCCTGCGTTTAAATAGGTATTCGCAGCATCCGTTCTGTTTCTGCTAAATGGCTGTTTTAAATCAAGAAAACAGCCCTGTGCAGGGCGCTGGCAGAGTCTTGGTGCGCCTGCAGGCTAGCGGTTGATCGTGACCGGATTATTGCGCTGTTGCCTGTGGTTTCTGCGTATCGCGCAAGGCGCGGGGAGCGCTTTGCGTGGCTTACTGGCGGACCGGATGTTTTTGCAGCTTGCGCTGCAGGGTGCGCCGGTGCATGCCCAGCGCCCGTGCGGTGGCGGAAATATTGCCTTCATGGGCGGCCAGTACGCGCTGGATATGTTCCCATTCCAGACGATCTACGGACATCGGCTGACTCGGAATCAGGGCTTCTGCCTGCGCCGCCGGTGCCAGCAGGCAGCTGATGATCTCATCCACGCTGGCAGGCTTGCACAGATAGTTGCAGGCGCCGCGCTTGATCGCTTCGACAGCGGTATTGATGCTGGCGTAGGCGGTCAGCAGTACCACCTGAAGGCTCGGCTGCTGCTCAAGCAGCGCACTCAGCAGGTGCAGACCGTTCTCCTGCCCCAGCTTGAGATCGAGCAGGGCAAAGCGGCAGGGAGTCTGTTGCAGCCTTGTCAGTGCCTCGGCACCACCGGCACAGGGATACACGGTAAAGCCCCGGCGGCTGAGGCTGCGGCTCAGGATGTGCCGGAAGTCGTCGTCATCATCGATCAGTAACAGTGGGATTGCGTCAGTCATGGTCGCTCAGGGGAAGTTCGATCAGCGTCAGGGTACCGCCCTGAGCGCGATTGTGCAGGCTGACCCGGCCGCCGAAGCGTTCCAGAGTGGCCTGGCTCAGATACCAGCCAAGGCCGAGGCCCTGGCGCTTGCTGCTGACAAAGGGCTCGCCGAGTTCGTCGGCCACACTGGCATCGACGCCGGGGCCCTGATCGTGCAGTTCGATCAGCAGCCAGTGCTCCTGAGCCCGGACGCTGATGTCGATCCCGTCCGGGCTGACATCGGCGGCATTGCTCAGCAGGTTGATCAGCGCCTGCTCGAGGCTCGGGTCATGACAGACCCGTCCTTCTGCCGTGCCCGTAAGGTGCAGTGGAATATTCGGATGCAGCAGCTGCCAGTGATCGGCCAGGCGGGCCATCAGCGCATGGGCCGGCAACTGCGCAGGCCGGTCTCCGGGCGCAGGCTGGCAGCGACGGCTGAGCTGATGCAGGCTGGTACGGCAGCGTTCGAGCTGGCGTGACAGGGCGCTCAGATCGTCCTTCAATTCGGGGTATTGTCCGGCGCTGTCGATCAGGTCTTCGCAGATCAGCTGGGCGCTGTTGAGCGGTGTGCCCAGTTCGTGGGCGGTGCCAGCGGCCTGCAGGGCGATTCCGATCAGCTGTTCATTGCGCAGCTGATTTTCACGCAGTGCCGCGCGTTCGGCCTCGAACTGACGCAGGCTGCGGGCAATCTGGCCGATAAAGATGCTGATCAGCCCGGCACTGAGCAGGTAGTTGCCCCACATCCCCCACAGGTGCAGGTTGATCAGGCTGCCGGCATGTGCTCCGGGCGTATGCAGTGGCAGAAAGTAATGCATCAGCAGGCTGTAGGCGATCACGCTGACCAGCAGCACCAGTGTGCTCATACGGCGCGGCAGGGCGATGGCGGCGAGGGCAACCGGGATCAGAAAGGAGGAGATCAGCGGGTTGCTGACGCCGCCGGCCAGATACAGGTAACTGCCAAGCCAGGCGATATCGAGCAGCAGCTGCAGGCAGAAGATCTGATCACTCGGTGCCGAGCGGTGCTGTACCCTCCACAGGGTCAGGGCGTTGAGTCCGAGGCCGGCCAGCAGCACCAGGCCGAGCGGTCCGTGCGGCAGCTCGATGCCAAGATGCAGCTCCAGAAACAGGGACAGTGCCAGCAGCACCGTAATCAGAACGGTGCGAATAATGCACAGGCGGATCAGCTGAAGGGGTAATTGAGTCATAACAGGATCGTTATTCTAACAGTGATGAACGTCGTCATGATGCGACAATTTGCCGCATTCAACCCTGTACGGCAGGCTGCTATGGTAGCAGGACGTAGCATTGGTTACGTTCAGTCGACTCTATCTTGCCGCCCGCATCTGCTGGCGGCTTTTTTTTGCGTTTTTTTCCGGCTAGAGCGCGCATGCCTATCTGGGTACACTGGCCGCGGATTTAATGCGGAGTGATGCCGATGCCTACCTACGATTATCGTTGTCTGCTCACCGATGAACGGGTGACCGTACGTCATTCGATGAATACACGGATTACCACCTGGGGCGAACTCTGTGCGCTGGCCGGACGTGACCCGGGCGCGGTTGACCCGCAGGCGGCCGTGGAAAAGGTGCTTTCCTTTGGCGGCGTGGTACGCAGCCAGAGCCTCAAAAACCCCTCGGCGCCGCCCTGTATGTCCGGCGGTGGCTGTCCCTCCGGCGGCTGTCGGGGCTAGCGATGACTCCGGGACGCCTGTATTACCTGATGGGGCCTTCGGGGGCCGGCAAGGACAGCTTCCTTCGCGCGGTGCGTCAGCGCTGGGGTGAGCATCTGCTGGTGGCCCACCGTTATATCACCCGTGCTGCCGGGGCCGGTGGCGAGAATCATATCGCCCTGTCCGAAGCCGAGTTTGCCCTGCGCCAGGCGCATGGGCTTTTTGCCCTCAGCTGGCAGGCCCACGGCCTGCACTATGGGCTCGGTATCGAAATCGAGCAGTGGTGTGCCCGCGGGTTCGATGTGCTGGTCAATGGCTCGCGCGCGGCCCTGCCCCAGGCGCGGCAGCGTTTCGGTGCACGGCTGGTGCCGCTGCTGCTTGAGGTTACGCCGGAGCTTCTGGTTGCACGGCTGCAGGCGCGGGGGCGCGAGTCTCAGAGCGAAATTGCTGCCCGGCTGGCGCGCACCGGGTTCTGCGTCGATGTTGCCAGCGCCGATACCGTCCGCCTTGATAACAGTGGCACCCTCGAAGAAACGCTGGCGCAGTTTGCCCGCTGCTACGGGCCGGTCAGCGAGCCCCTGTAAGCCTCCGTTGTCATCGGTATTGGCCGATGATGAATACCCTCCTTTCTATACCCAAGAGGCCCTGGTCTGGAGCCCGGCCTCTGTCGGGTATGCGTGACCGTTTTCCATGCATGGGCCGCATAGTTTTTGCCCCGTCTCCGTGCTAATCTTGGCCCGCTTTATTGTCAACAAAATGTCAGCTGTACGTGTTTTGTTGGGAGGTATTGAACGGTCAGACAAGGGGTGACAGGTGCTCAAGCAACTCGGGTTGGCGATGCTGGCGGCAATCGCGACAACGGCGCAGGCCGAAAACCTGCTGGATATCTATCAGCAGGCGCGGAGCAATGATCCCATCTACCTCGCCGCACTCAACCAGCATGCGGCGGCTCAGGAAGGGTATGTGCAGGCGCGCGCGGCGCTGTTGCCGACCCTGGGGCTGCGGTTCACCAGCAGCGAGATCGACGACAGCATCAGCGCCAGTGACTCGCTGGGCGAGTTTTCCAACGAACAGGCCAGTAACGCCAGCGAAGAGCTCAATCTGTCGCTGACTCAGTCGATCTATGACTACCGCAACTGGGTCCGTCTGAATCAGGCCGAAGATGAAACGACCCGTGCCGACACCGAGCTGCTGGCCGCCGAGCAGGATCTGCTGATTCGGGTCGCCGAAGCCTATTTCGCCGTCCTCTCCGATCACGATGACTTCATCACCGTGCAGTCCGAACGCAAGTCGGTCGAGGCGCACCATGAGCTGGTGTGCGCGAAAAAGGCCAGCGGTCTGGCGCGCGATACCGATCTGTATGATGCCCTGGCGCGCTATCAGGAGGCACAGGCCCGTGAGTTCGAAGTGGCCAGCCGGCTGCGCGATGCCCAGCAGCAGCTGCGTGAGCTGACCGGCCAGGTTCCGGCCAGTCTGCAGCTCCTTGGCGAGATGCCGCTGGTGCGCCCGGCACCGGCAGATGCCTCGGTCTGGGTAAGCAGTGCGCTGGAGTTCAATCCCGAGGTGCGCATGCGCCAGCTCGATGTGCTGATCGCTGAACAGGAGGCCGATCGCCAGAGTGGCGGGCACTATCCGACCTTTGATCTTGAGGTCAATGCCTACGACCGTACCAACGAGGGTGATCGGTTCGGGGAGATCACCACCGATGGCAACACCATCAGCCTGAACATGAACCTGCCTCTGTACCAGGGGGGCTCGGTCTCTTCACGGGTACGCGAGGCCGAACGTCTGCATGCGCGCACGCAGGATCAGCTGCAGCTTGAGCAGCGTGCGGTTCAGCGTCTGGTGCTCTCTTCCTATGATGGCGTGCTGACCGAAATCGCCAAGGTCGAGGCGCTCAAGACCTCGGTGGACTCTTACGCCCGCAGCCTCGAATTCAAGAAGCTCGGTTATGACTCCGGGGTGACCACGTCGCTGACGCTGCTCGATGCCGAGCGCGATCTTTTTATGGCGCGCAGTTTCTATACCCGGGCGCGCTATGGCTATGTGCTCAACAGCCTGAAACTCAAGCGTGCCGCCGGGCTCTTGACCCTCAAGGATCTCGAAGAGATCAATGCGCTGCTGTCCGGTGATGCCCTGCCGTTGCTGGGACGGGCGCCGGCATCTGCGGGCACGGTGTTTCTGAGCGATCTGCACTGACCGTGGCTGCTTCTCGCGCACAGGCGATACGCCGCTTCATTGCGGGCCTTGGCTGTGATTACGGCTGCGAACGCTCGTTCAAGCTGCAGCCGGGGCGTCTATACCGCGACCGTATCCTGTTCTCCTTCGAAGCCGGCGCGCTGGGTGGCGAGCCGCTGTCCGGACTCGCGCCCCTGCTGGAGGCGCTGGCCTTTCCTGAAGAGGCCCGTGAAGCTCTGGCCGAGCGTCTTGAGGGGGCGTCCCTGTTGCATCTGGGGCTTGAAGAGGATGTGGCCGCTGGCGATCTGTGCAAGCTGTACTGTGAATATCCGCAGCAGTGCTGGGTGCGCGAACCGTCCGGCTGGCGGGTACATCGGGCGCTGAAATGGCGCCCGGGTGCGGGCGGTCTGTGCGCCGAAGGATTCTATCGGCACATCGACGGGCTCGATTACGCGGCGCTCCGAGCGCGCACCGGTGCGCTGGCGCCCGGGCTGGCCGCCCCTCTGCAGGTGCTGCTGCAGCGGCTCGAGCAGCAGGGGGTGCCGGCCGAGACGCTGTTCTATCAGGAGGTGGAGGAGCAGGGCAATCCGCGCTACTCCTTTGATCTCAAGTTATACGCCCTCAACTGGCCGCTGAGCATGCTGCAGGACGCGCTGCAGGGGCTCTGTCGGCAGTGGCACGTGCCGGCCTTGCATTGGCACAGCCTCTGGGCGGCCATTCGCCAACAACCGCTCGGTCACCTGACGGCAGGGATGGCCCGCGACGGGCAACCGTTTGTGACACTTTATTACGCGGGCGCCTGGTATCGCCGGGCTACCGTGACCATGCGCGCATGCACGGCAGGCGCATACCGATCAGGGCTCGACGCGCAGGCTGCGCAGCGGGCCGTCAACCAAGGGGAACGATGATGGCCAAACAACTGCTGATCTACGGTGAAGCCCAGGCAGTCAACAAACAGAAACACCGTGACTGGTCGGTGAAAGCCGGTGAGGATTTCGGCTTTGCCCGCGAGCTCAACTCCGTACCACTGACGGCGGTGGAGTTTATTCCGGCATCGGCCGATTTCGCCATCGTCTTTGCCGGCGAAGGGGAGAACATCGTTCCGGTGGCGGTGCTCGGGGTGCGCGAGCAGCAGAACCTGTTTGTCGATGGCGAAGGCAAATTCGATGCCCGCTATGTACCGGCCTTCCTGCGTCGTTACCCGTTTGTCTTTTCCAGCAGCGATGACGGTCAGAACTTCACCCTTTGCATCGATGAGGCCTTTGCCGGCTGCAACCAGGACAACCGCGGCGAGCGTCTGTTCGACAGCGATGGCGAGCAGACCCAGTACCTGAGCAACGTGCTGACCTTCCTCAAGGAGTATCAGGTGCATTTCAATCGCACGCGCGCCTTCTGCCAGAAGCTCAAGGAGCTCGATCTGCTCGAGCCGATGGGCGCCGAATTCAGTGCGCCGGGCAGTACCGACAAGCAGACCCTGACCGGTTTCATGGTGATCAACCGCACCAAGCTCAAGGCGCTCGACGGCGAGCAGCTTTCCCTGCTGGCCAAAACCGATGCCCTCGAACTGGCCTATGTGCACCTGCAGTCGCTGCGCAACCTCAGCGCTCTGCTCGGCCGTATCGATGCGGCACCGGCCAAGGCGGCGGAAAGCTCACCAGCATAAGTCCTGTGGGCGCGCCGGGCTGGCGAGCGCCCGCTAACAGGGAACTCCCCATTGGCCCTGCGGGGCCGGATCAATAGAGCGGAAACAGTCAGATGGGACAGGC
>CAYWUD010000108.1:0-2474 GCA_964461355.1 uncultured Pseudomonadales bacterium
TCGGTTCGGACCTCAGCGCCCGTGGCCTTGATGCCAACAGCCTCTGCATTCCGGTGCAGGTTCTCGACGCCAGCGCGCTGCAGGCGCTGCTGGCCACATCCGGCCCCACACTCAGTATCTAGGAGTCGCTGATGATTCTGCATCTTCTGGCCCAATCACCGTTTCAGGGCCCGGCACTGGAGCACTGCCAGAGCGCCTGCGCCGATCAGGACTGGCTGCTGCTGCTTGAAGACGGTGTCTATGCCCTGAGCGCAGGCCGCGCCCTGACCGGCGCCCGCATCTTTGCTCTGGAAGCCGATCTCAAGGCCCGCGGACTGGAAGCCCCGGCCGGAGTCGAGGTGGTCGATTACCGCGGTTTCGTGCGTCTGACCACCCAGGTCGAGAAAACCCTGAGCTGGTATTGATATGAGCGCTCTGCATCTGACCGACCGGACCGTCGAGCTCGACAAGGACGGTTACCTCAAACACCTTTCCGACTGGAGTCCGGAGGTCGCCTGTGCACTGGCGAAGAGCCTGACGATCGAGCTGACCGACGCCCACTGGGAGGTGATCGAAGCACTGCAGGGGTTCTACCGCACCTACCAGCTTGCGCCCTCGATGCGTCCCTTCAGCAAGCACCTGAAGGCAACCCTGGGCGCCGAGAAGAGCACCAGCCTCTACCTGATGCAGCTGTTTCCGGAAAGCCCGGCCCTGGTCGCGGCAAAAATCGCCGGCCTGCCCCGCCCGACCAACTGTTTCTGAGGCTTCCCGCCCATCAAAAAGGCCCCGAATGGGGCCTTTTTGATATCCAGAACAATCAGTCGTTGACGCTCGCTTCGGCGGTCGCAGCGCTCGGCTCGAACCAGCTCAGGCGCTCGTGCAGCCGCACCACCTCGCCCACGATGATCAGTGTCGGCGGCTTGATCTCGGTATCGCTGACGATCTCGGCCATGGTATCGAGGGTTCCGGTCAGCACCCGCTGACGCGCGGTCGTGCCCTGCTGCACCAGCGCGACCGGAAGCTCCGGCGCACAGCCGTGGACCACCAGCTGGCGGCAGATCTCCGCCAGTCCCATCAGCCCCATATAGAACACCAGCGTCTGGTTCGGCGCCGCCAGACTCGGCCAGTCGAGATCCAGACTGCCGTCCTTCAGATGGCCGGTAACAAAGCGCACCGACTGGGCACAGTCACGGTGGGTCAGCGGAATACCGGCGTAACTGGCACAACCGGACGCGGCGGTAATCCCCGGCACCACCTGAAAGGGAATGCCGGCCGCACTCAGCTGATCGATCTCTTCACCACCACGCCCGAAGATAAAGGGATCGCCCCCCTTCAGGCGCAGCACGCGCTTGCCCTGCTGGGCCAGATGCACCAGCAGCTGATTGATTTCGCCCTGCGGCAGCGCGTGATTGCTGCGCGCCTTGCCCACATAGATACGCTCGGCATCGCGTCGCACCAGATCCAGTACCTGCGGCGACACCAGACGGTCGTACAGGACCACATCGGCCTGCTGCATCAGCCGCAGCGCCTTGAACGTCAGCAGATCGGGATCGCCCGGCCCTCCGCCGACCAGATAGACCTCACCCTGTTTCGGCGACGCCTCCTCGGCCTGCACCAGAGCCTCCTCAAGGAGCCTTTCGGCCCGAGCCTGATTGCCTGCCAGCGCCTCTTCAGCCACGCGGCCGGTCAGCACCTGCTCCCAGAAGGGGCGCCGCGCCGTTGGCGCCAGCGCTTGCTGCACGCGCGTGCGAAAACGCGCCGCCAGCTTCGCCAGCTGGCCGAAACCGGCCGGAACGAGACTCTCCAGACGGCCACGCAGAAGCCGCGCCAGTACCGGAGAGGCGCCCCCGGTAGACACCGCAATCGTGACCGGATCGCGATCCACAACCGCCGGCACGATAAAGCTGCACAGCGCCGGGCAGTCGACCACATTGACCGGCAGCTTGCGCGCCGAAGCCAGCGCGTAGATCGAGCGATTCACCGCCTCATCGGAGGTCGCCGCAATCACCAGCTCGACGCCGTCAAGATCTTCGGGCGCAAAGACTCGGGGTACATACCGATCCTCTGGGGTCAGCAGCGCATCAAAGGCAGCATTTTTCTCTGGCGCCACCAGGCGGATGCACGCACCGGCCTGCTTGAGTAGCTGCGCCTTGCGCAGCGCAACCTCACCGGCACCCACCAGGAGCACCCAGCGCTGGCGAACCTGAAGAAAAATAGGCAAATACTGCATGACGGAGCATCCTGTAACAGTGAGCCGGAACCCGAAAAGACGGTGGAAACGGCCCCATTATATATAACCACCCGACAAACTTAACCAGAGCAAATAGAGCTTTTGGTTATGTAAATAGCGCCATTTGACACAGCAACGCCAGGCACAAAGAGGCCCGCCGAAGCGGGCCTCTTTGACCGAATCCGACCGGCATCAACCGATATGGGTCAGACCGCCCATGTAGGATTGCAGCGCAGCCGGGATGGCGATGCGGCCATCTTCCTGC
>CAYWUD010000108.1:2484-4554 GCA_964461355.1 uncultured Pseudomonadales bacterium
CTGCAGGATTTCCGGGATATGAATGCGGCCTTCGGCGTCCTGATAGTTTTCCATCAGCGCCACCAGAGTACGGCCTACCGCCAGACCGGAACCGTTGAGGGTGTGGGCCAGTTCCGGTTTGCCGGTTTCCGGGTTACGCCAGCGCGCCTGCATACGGCGGGCCTGGAAGTCGGTCAGGTTGGAGCAGCTGGAGATCTCGCGGTACTTGTTCTGGCTCGGCACCCAGACCTCGATATCGTAGGTCTTGGCAGAACCGAAGGTCATGTCGCCACCGCAGAGCACGATGGTGCGGTACGGCAGCTCCAGGAGCTGCAGGATACGTTCGGCGTGACCGGTCAGCGCTTCGAGCGCATCCCAGGACTGTTCCGGGTGAACGATCTGCACCATTTCAACCTTGTCGAACTGATGCTGGCGAATAATACCGCGGGTATCGCGACCGTGGCTGCCCGCCTCGCTGCGGAAGCAGGGGGTATGGGCACAGAACTTCAGCGGCAGCGCCTTGGCGTCGATGATCTCGTCACGTACCAGGTTGGTCACCGGCACTTCGGCGGTCGGGATCAGGTAGAAGTTGGAGCCATCTTCCTTCGGCACCTTGAACAGGTCTTCCTCGAATTTGGGCAGCTGGCCGGTACCGTACATGCTGTCGGCATTGACCAGATAGGGCACGTACACTTCGGTGTAGCCGTGCTCTGCGGTGTGCACATCCAGCATGAACTGAGCCAGAGCGCGGTGCAGACGGGCGATCGGCCCCTGCAGGGTCACAAAACGGGCCCCGGCCAGTTTGGTGGCCGCTTCAAAGTCCATCTGCGCCAGGCCTTCACCCAGCGCAACGTGATCCTTGGGCTCAAAATCGAACTGCTTCGGGGTACCCCAGCGGCGCACTTCGACGTTATCGTCTTCGTCTGCACCTTCCGGAACGGAGGCATGCGGCAGGTTCGGGATACCGTCGAGCATCGCCTTGAGCTGGTCCTGAATACCATCCAGCTCCACCTCGGATGCTTTCAACTCCGCATTGATCTGATCCATCTTGGCCTTCAGTTCGGCCACATCACCGCCCGACGCCTTGATTTTACCGAACTCCTTGGAGCCGGCCTTGCGCTCGGCCTGCAGTTGCTCGGTACGGATCTGGATGCCCTTGCGCTCGGCCTCCAGCGAACGGATACGCTCTACATCCAGGGAAAACTGCTTTTTCTTCAGCAGTTCAGCCACTTCCTCCGGATTAGAACGGACGTATTTCGGATCTAGCATGGGTTGCTCTTACCTTGAGTGACAGAATCGATTCCACGACAACAAGCGAGGCGCCCATAAAAGGCGCCTGATGCGAACATTGTACCCGCTTCGCCCGCAGAACATAAGCATCAGCCTTCGTCGGAAGGCGAACCGAAGTCACGCCGCTGCTGCGCACTGGCCCGATCCAGAGCACGCAGATGCTGTAGCTTCTCGCCGATGCGAATTTCCAGTCCGCGCGGCTCGGGTTGATAATAGCAGCGCGGCTCCAGCGTATCGGGAAAGTAACATTCCCCGGCCGCATAGGCATCGGGCTCGTCATGGGCGTACCGGTATTCGGCGCCGTAGCCGAGCTCCTTCATCAGCGTGGTCGGCGCGTTGCGAAGGTGCGCCGGCACCGGCAACGAGCCGGTGGCCGCCACATCGGCACGGGCAGCCTTGAACGCGCGGTAGAGCGCATTGCTCTTGGCCGCCGAGGCGCAGTAAACCAGCGCCTGAGCGATCGCCCGGGTGCCGTCCTCACCACCGAGGCGGTGGTAGGTATCCCAAGCGGCGACGCACAGCGGCAACGCGCGGGGATCGGCATTACCGATATCTTCACTGGCAATCGCCAGCAGCCGTCGCGCCACCACCAGCGGATCGGCACCGCCATCGAGCATCCGGGCAAACCAGTACAGCGCGCCATCGGGACTCGAGCCGCGTACCGATTTGTGCAGTGCCGAAAGCTGATCGTAAAAATCATCGCCGCGTTTATCGAAACGTCGCGGCAGGCCCACCAGCACTTCATCAAGCACCGCTTCATCCAGGCAGGCACCATCTTCGACCAGATCAGCGGCCACTTCG
>CAYWUD010000108.1:4564-7493 GCA_964461355.1 uncultured Pseudomonadales bacterium
GCAGATTAAGCAGACGCCGGGCATCACCGTCGGCGGCCGTGACCAACGCCGCAACAGCCCCCCCATCGAGCGACAGCTGACGCGCGCCAAGACCGCGTTCCTGATCGTTCAAGGCCTCCTGCAGCAACGCCCGCAAGGCCGATTCGGCAAGCGGCTTGAGCAAGTACACCCGTGCCCGCGAGAGCAACGCATTGTTCAGTTCAAACGAGGGGTTTTCCGTCGTCGCGCCGATAAAGACAAAGGTGCCATCCTCGATATGGGGCAGAAAGGCATCCTGCTGACTCTTGTTGAACCGGTGCACCTCATCAACAAAGAGCAGCGTCATCCGCCCTTGCTGGCGTGCCATACGTGCCCGCTCGACCGCCTGACGGATCTCCTTGACCCCGGCCAGCACCGCCGAGAGCACCTCGAGATGAGCATCGATACGCGCGGCAATCAGCCGCGCGAGGGTCGTCTTGCCCACACCGGGCGGCCCCCAAAGCACCATGGAATGCATCTGACCGGCGGCCAGCGCCCGCGCCAACGGCTTGCCCGGCCCCAACAGGTGTTCCTGACCACGATACTGATCCAGCGCCTGCGGCCGCATGCGCGCCGCCAGTGGCTGGTAGGCCGGCGCCTGATTATCGAACAGGTCCATTTACTGGCGCTCGTCGATCACATCGACCCCGTCGGGCAGCTCCAGCTCAAAACGGCTGGCATCAATGGCAAGGTTCTGGCGCACATCGGCAAACCGGATCTGCGTACGCGAGCCCAGTGCATCGACCAGCATCATCTCGGCGACCTGCCCCTTGGCAAAACTCAGACGCAGCTTTTCAAACAGGCTGTCGGGGTTTTTCGGTGCCAGCAGAAAATGATCCAGTCCCTCCGCGCGGGTATGACTGATCCGGTAGTTTTGCGCCAGTGCCTCGGTACGGCCGCTGAGCAGCAGGGCCGGCGTCAGGTTGAGCTGCTCGGCCAGAGGCTGGATCACCAGCTGCTCAAGGTCCGGATCGTACAGTCTGACCGCCTTGCCATCGGCAATAATCAGCTGGGCAAAGGGGCTTTTCACTTCCCAGCGGAAAAGATCCGGACGTTTGACCTCAAAGGTACCGCTCGATTCCTGCAGGCGCGCGCCACTCGGATCGGTAGTCCACTGCTCGAACCGTGCCGAGACCGAGGACAGCGCCTTGAGCCGGCTATTGAGTTCGGAGACCGCATTGCTGTCGGCCCAGGCACTGCCGATCAGCAGGCAGCTACCGACCAGCGTCATCATCCATTGTTTGAACTTCACGCGTCCTTCCTCTGCGTCCTGCGACGCACCTAATGTCCGTTATTGGGCACCAGCACGTCGCGGGCACCGTTGCTTCCCATGGAGCTGACCACACCGGCGGCTTCCATCGCCTCAACCATGCGTGCAGCGCGGTTATAGCCGATCTTGAGCTTGCGCTGCACCGCGGAGATTGAAGCGCGGCCCGACTCGATCACAAAGGCCACCGCCTCGTCGTACAGCGGATCCTGCTCACTGTCCCCATCTTCGTCGCCGGCATAGCCGCCTTCCTCGACGCCCTGCAACACCTCGTCGATATACCGCGGCTCACCACGCGCCTTCCAGTCGGCCACCACCCGATGCACCTCGTCATCGGAGACGAAGGCACCGTGCACACGAATCGGCACACTGGTCCCCGGTGGCAGGTACAGCATGTCGCCATGTCCGAGCAGCTGCTCGGCACCGCCCTGATCCAGCACGGTGCGCGAATCGATTTTCGAGGACACCTGAAAACTGATTCGGGTCGGAATATTGGCCTTGATCAGACCGGTGATCACGTCCACGGAGGGTCGCTGGGTCGCCAGTATCAGGTGAATCCCCGCTGCACGCGCCTTCTGTGCAATACGCGCGATCAGCTCTTCCACCTTTTTGCCGACGATCATCATCATGTCGGCAAACTCGTCGATTACGACCACGATAAAGGGCAGAGGTTCCAGTGCCGGCCCCTCCGGCGCAGTGGCGTCATACAGCGGATCGGGAATCGGCTCGCCTCGGGCAGCCGCCTCCTTGACCTTGCGGTTGAACCCGGCCAGATTACGCACCCCCATCGCAGCCATCAGCTTGTAGCGTCGTTCCATCTCCGCCACACACCAGCGCAGCGCATTGGCCGCCTCCTTCATGTCGGTCACCACCGGCGCCAGCAGATGCGGAATACCGTCATAAACCGACAGCTCCAGCATCTTCGGATCGACCATGATCAGACGCACCTCTTCCGGCGAAGCCTTGAACAGCATCGACAGAATCATCGAGTTGATCCCCACCGATTTACCGGAGCCGGTGGTACCGGCCACCAGCAGGTGCGGCATTTTGGCCAGATTGGCCGTCACCGGCTGCCCGGCGATATCGTGTCCCAGCGCCAGGGTAACCGGGGACTCTGCATCCCCGTACGCTGGCGAGTCCATCACCTCGCGAAACGAGATGATCTCGCGGTGCTCATTCGGAATCTCGATACCGACCGTGGATTTACCCGGAATCACCTCTACCACCCGCACGCTCATCACCGCCAGGGAACGGGCGATATCCTTGGCCAGATTGGTGATCTTGCTGACCTTGATGCCCGGCGCCGGCTGAATCTCAAAGCGGGTAATAACCGGGCCGGGGTGCACCGCGACCACCTCGGCCTTGACGTTGAACTCTCGCAGCTTGGCTTCCAGAAGCCGTGACATCTGCTCAAGGGATTCGGCCGAAAAGCCTCGCTTTTGCACCTGCCCGGCATCGAGCAGTGCCAGCTCGGGCAAGGGCGTATCACTCGAGGGTTCGGTCAGGATCGGCTCGGCCTTTTTCAAAGGCGCAGAACGTGCAGCGGCAACGCGCGGCGCAGCATCAGGCACCGCAACGATGGTGGGCTCAGGCACACAGGCCGGCATCCGATCCGCCAGGACCGGAATATTGAGCGATTCGGCA
>CAYWUD010000109.1:0-7448 GCA_964461355.1 uncultured Pseudomonadales bacterium
AGACAGGGTGCCCTGGTGGAACTGAAACCAGTAATGTTGCCGCTCCACCTCGAGCAGACGGCGCCGATAGGCGGTTTCCTGATCATCGGCGCGCACCGTACCGGTGGCCTCGGGCACATCGGCAGCCGGCTGCAGCGATGTCCAGTTGACGCCCTGAAACAGGGGTTCACGCCTGAGTTCCGGCAGGTAGCGTTCGAGGGCCTCCTGAATCTGACGCCGGGCACGATCGACGGTAATCTGCTTGGCCGCCGGCAGCCCGGACATACCCAGGCGCTGCAGCAGCCATTCCATGCTCATACCGTTGATGACCACCGACAGCACCACGATACCGGCGCAGAGAAACAGCATCTGGTCACGCACGGCCGCAGGGATGGAGGGCTCCTGAGCCACAGTCAGCACCAGCGCCAGCGAGACCGCGCCGCGCAGCCCGCACCAGATCAGCACCTGGGTCTTGGCCCGCCCGAGCCCTACGCCGACCCGTTCAAGCAGCGGATGCAGCAGCAGTACCGCCGCCCCGCGAATCAGCTGCAGGGCCAGATAAAGCCCGATCAGGGCCAGCCAGAGTTCGGGATCATCCCAGACCACCCGCGCCGCAATCAGGATGCCGACCAGCAGGAAGATCAGGGTGTTGGCCATATAGGCCATCATCTCCCAGAAATGGGTGAGAAACTGCTGCACCTCGGCACTGATACGGGTGCGTCCGGGGCCGGCAAACAGCAGCGCCAGCGCCACCAGCGCCACCACCCCGGACACCCCCAGCAGGTGCTCACTGAAGAAATAACAGAGATAGGCCAGTGCGATGGTGACGGCAATTTCCAGGACCGGGTCATTGAACACCTGCCCCATCCAGAGCAGGGCCAATCCGCCGAGCAAAAAGCCCAGCGCCAGCCCCGCCAGCACCACCCAGCCGAACTCGCCGGCAACCTCTGGCAGCGAAAACCCGGTCGCCGTCGGCGCCAGCGCCAGCGTGAAGAACAGGCTGAAGAGGACGATCGCCGTGCCGTCGTTCAGCAACGACTCGCCTTCGATCAGCGTTTCCAGGCGCTTGCGCGAACTGACCTCTTTCAGCAGGGCGACCACCGCGACCGGATCGGTTGCGCTGATCAGGGCGCCGAACATCAGCGCCAGCGGCCAGCTCCATTCGAAGGGAAAGGCAAACTGGATCAGCACCGCCGTCAGCAGACTGGCAATCACCATTCCCGGCAACGCCAGCAGGCAGATCTGACCGAACAGACGCCGGAACAGATGCACCTCCATCGAATAGGCCGACTCGAAAATCAGAATCGGCAGAAATACGAACAGGATCAGGTGCGGATCCATATGGGCCACGGCGTCGACCAGCTCGGGCAGCAGCGGCGCTGCTTCGGCCACCGGCGTCCAGTGCACCAGCCCGCCGAGGGCCAGCCCGAGCAGCAGCAGCGCAACCGTATAGGGCACCCGCGAATGGCGCAGCAGATAGCGCGTCAGCGCCCCCAGAAAGAGTGCCGACGCCACAAACAGCAGGACCAGCGAGCCGATCTCCAGATGCATCCCGACCTCCACAGACAGTAAGCTACTTCCGTCAGTCTAGGTGAGGTTGGCACAAGCTCCGCGGGACAATTCCCTACGCCCGCAGCCGTGCCCTTCCTGATACAATCGGCGACCCGTTTTGCAACCGAACCCGAGCAATGGCACAGCAACTCAATGACCGCCAGGCAGAGGCGGTGCACTACATCTCCGGCCCCTCGCTGGTGCTGGCCGGCGCCGGCAGCGGCAAGACCAGCGTGATCACGCGCAAGATCGCCTATCTGATTCAGGAGTGCGGCCTGAAGGCCCGCAATATCTGCGCGGTGACCTTCACCAACAAGGCCGCCCGCGAGATGAAGGAACGGGTCGGCAAGCTGGTACAGGGCAAGGCCAGCCACGGTCTGACCGTGTCCACCTTTCACAACCTCGGCCTCAATATCATCCGCCGCGAGCACAAGAGCCTCGGCTACAAGCCGGGCTTCTCGATCTTCGATGCCGAAGACGCCAAAAGCCTGATGACCGAGCTGATGCTGCGCGAGGTCGATTGCGACGAGGAAGCGGCCGACAGCATCCAGCACATCATCTCCAACTGGAAAAACGATCTGCTGCTGCCCGAGCAGGCGCTGGCACAGGCACGCCAGCCGCTCGAGCAGGTCGCCGCCCAGGTCTATGTGCACTACCAGCGCACCCTCAAGGCCTACAACGCGGTCGACTTCGACGACCTGATCCTGCTGCCGGTGCAGCTGTTCCAGCACGAGCCGGCAGTGCTGGAAAAATGGCAGAACAAGCTGCAGTACCTGCTGGTGGACGAATACCAGGACACCAACATCAGCCAGTACCTGCTGGTCAAACAGCTGGTAGGCCTGCGCGGCCAGCTCACCGTGGTGGGTGATGACGACCAGTCGATCTACGCCTGGCGCGGCGCACGACCGGAAAACCTGGCCCGCCTGCAGGAAGATTTCCCCAGCCTCAGGGTGATCAAGCTCGAACAGAACTACCGCTCGACCAGCCGCATTCTGCGCGCGGCCAACGTGCTGATCGCCAACAACCCGCACGTGTTCGAAAAGACCCTCTGGTCGGAGATGGGCGAAGGGGAAAAACTGCGCGTCATTCGCTGTCGCAACGAGGAAGCCGAAGCGGAGCGGGTGGCGCTGGAGATCCTGACCCACAAGCTCAAGTACCAGACCAGCTACCGTGACTACGCCATTCTCTACCGCGGCAACTACCAGTCGCGGCTGATCGAGGTAAAGCTGCAGGCGAACCAGATCCCCTACCACATCAACGGCGGTACCAGCTTTTTCTCCCGCGCCGAGATCAAGGACCTGATGGGCTACCTGCGCCTGATCGTCAACCCCGACGACGACAACGCCTTTCTGCGCGTGGTCAACACGCCGCGGCGCGAGATCGGCCCGGCCACCCTGGAAAAACTGGGCAACTTCGCCAGCCGCCGCGAGCTCAGCCTCTACAGCGCCTGCTTCGAGGCGGATCTGGGCGAAGAACTGGAGCCGCGCTACCTCGGCAAGCTGCGTCAGTTCAGCGAATGGATCGACCGGGTTACCCAGCAGTGCGCCCAGGGCAATCCGATCCGCGCCATCGAGGAGATGGTCGACGACTCGGGCTACGAAGCCTGGCTGTATCAGACCTGCACCAGCGCGGTAATCGCCGAGAAACGGATGGCCAATATCTATCTGCTGCTCGAACAGCTGCAGCTCTCCTACGAGCGCGGCGAAGAGGATGAAACCATTCAGGATGCGATCGGCCGTCTGCTGCTGCGCGATATGCTCGACCGCCAGGCCGAGGAAGACGACGAAGACCGGGTGCAGCTGCTGACCCTGCACGCCTCGAAGGGGCTCGAGTATCCCCATGTGTTCCTGATGGGGATGGAAGAGGAACTGTTGCCTCACCGCACCAGCATCGAGGAGGACAACGTCGAGGAAGAGCGTCGTCTGGCCTATGTGGGTATCACCCGGGCGCGCAAGACCCTGTGCATGACGCTGGCGGCGCAGCGCAAGCAGTACGGCGAATGGCTCGATACCCAGCCGAGCCGTTTTCTCGACGAGCTGCCAGCCGATGACCTGCAGCGGGAAAACTTCGGCGACCCCGAGCCCGAACAGCAGAAACAGACCGGCAACAGCGCTCTGGCCGCGATGCGGGCGATGCTGGGCTAGCATAAAGGCCGACAGGATGCCCTGAGAACAACATCAGTTGTGCAGGACATGCCCAGGCCCGATGCAGACCGCCCGGGCGATCCTGCGCCTTGCACAGCACGCCCGTTCTCGGCAGTCATCAGGGATAGAACGCTCACGCCACACACGGGCGCCATACTCAAGAACGACAGCCACGGCGCCCGGATGCGCCGGCACAGGGGAACAGCATGCGCGAGAAGGTAGTCTTTTTTGATCTGTTACGCTGCGTGGCCGCCGTGGCCGTGGTGGTGATCCATGTTCTGGGCCCCTACCGCGCCGAACTCGGTGCCATCCCCGATAACGCATGGATCAGCGCAATCACCTTCAACAGCTTCAGCCGCTGGGCGGTACCGGTGTTTATCATGATTACCGGCGCGCTGATGCTGAGCGACACCCGGCCCTTCGACCCCGGCTACTACCTCAAGCGGCGCCTGGGCAAGGTACTGGTACCCTTTGTGCTCTGGTCGGTGTTCTACGCCCTGCTCACCGGCGCCACCCCGAACGGTTTTGAAGGCACTCTGGCATTCGAGACCCTCAAGCACCTGCCCAACCACCCGACCTACTATCATCTGGGCTTTTTCTACTACTTTATTCCGCTCTATTTTGTGGTGCCCTTTCTGCAGTATCTGGTGCAGCACAGCGAACCCCGCGCGGTTCTGGCCCTGACCGGATTCTGGTTTGTCCTGACGCTGCTGTTTCTGGGCAAGATCGACGGCTTCTGGAGTCACGAGCTGATCCTCTACTCGGGTTATCTGCTGCTCGGTTACGGGCTGTTCCAGTACCGCTGGCCCCCTCTGCTCTGGCTGCTGCCGCTGGGGCTGACCGCACTGCTGCTGACCGACTACCAGGTGATCAGTGCCAGCTTCGAGGCGGGCAGCTATACCGTCGGCCGCTGGATGTCCTACAAGACCGCCAATACCGTGCTGGCTGCGGCCCTGATCTTTGCCCTATGCCGCTACGTAGCGGATCGGCTCAGCACCGGTGCGCTGGCCCGCATCGCCTTTGTCAGCCGCTACAGTCTGGGGATCTATCTGCTGCATCCGCTGTTTCTCTGGCCGGTGCGCGCCTTTGACCTCTACGTTGCCCACCCGCTGCTGATGATCCCGTTCTGGACCCTGATCGCTTTTATGCTGGCTCTGGCCTCGACCTGGCTGCTGGCCAGAAGCCGTGCCACCGCCTGGCTGGTGCCCTGAAGCGGCGATCGGGCGCGCGGGCCAGTGCGCCCTGCTTCCCGGCCACCGATCCAGCCTCGCGACCTGGCTGAACAGACCGCACCCTTGCCACGCAAAAGGCAGACAGAGCGAAACGCACCGCCGCCGGGCCAGGCCCCGCATCGATTGTTTTATTTAAAATACCCATTTGATCCCGGTACACTCACCCTTTGCGCGATAAATCGGTATGACTGCACGCGCCCGAGCAATGCCGTACCGCCACGCCCGAATACGAGTGAAACCATGATCAAACCCTTTTTTCTGCGCATGCGCGGCCAGACCCGCTGCCCGGCGCGCAAACCTCTGAGCAAGATCGCCTGGTCCGGCGTCGGCGCCTTTCTCGGTATCTATCTGGTGGCCAGCCTCAGTCAGCTGGCCGAGGTGGGCCTGCTGAACAGCCTGTTTCTGGTCGGCTCCTTCGGCGCCTCGGCAGTACTGATCTACGGTGCGCCCCAGGCGGAATTCTCGCAGCCACGCAATCTGCTCGGCGGCCATATCCTTTCGGCCCTGATTGGCGTTACCATCGCCCGGTTTGTGCCTCTGGAACCGAGCCTGCTGGCTGCGCTGGCGGTTGCTCTGGCGATCGTGGCGATGCATCTGACCCGCACCCTGCACCCACCGGGTGGCGCCACCGCACTGATTGCCGTGATCGGTGGGGCCAAGGTGCAGAGTCTCGGCTACGGCTTTGTCGTCATGCCGGTCGCTACCGGCGCCCTGCTGCTGCTCGCGGTCGCACTGTTGATCAATAATCTGTCGCGCAATCCCAAGCGCCACTACCCCATGTTCTGGCTGTAACAGCCATCAAGGAAACGCCCATGTCCCAGTTCGACAACGTCAGCATTATCAAGGCCGCCAACGTCTACTTCGACGGCAAGGTCACCAGCCGCACCGTGCTCTTTGCCGACGGCAGCAAGAAGACCCTCGGGATCATGATGCCGGGCGAATACACCTTCGGCACCGAAGCCGCAGAGCTGATGGAAATCATCGCCGGTGAGCTGGACGTGCGTCTGCCGGGCAGCGATGCGTGGCAGCGCATTCAGGGCGGCCAGTCCTTCGAGGTACCGGCCAACAGCAGCTTCGACCTGAAGATCAGAACCCTGACCGATTACTGCTGCGCCTACCTGAACTGAACCTGGCCCTGGGCTGCGCGCCACGCCGCGCGCGCAGCCTCCGGTGTCCTGCCGGCCTGCGTACCGGCCACTGCGCGACTCATATTCCCCGCCGCAATTGTTTATACTCTCGCGCCCACTCCCCCTGCCGGATACCCTCATGAGCGACGAAATCAATTACCAGAGCAACCCGCTGCACGGTGTCAGCCTGAAAACCCTGTTGACAGAACTTGTCGATCAGTACGGCTACGAGATCCTGTTCGCCTACCTCAACATCAACTGCTTTCGTACCAATCCGAGCATCGAGTCGAGTGTCAAGTTTCTGAAAAAGACTACCTGGGCGCGGGAGAAGGTCGAATCTTTCTATCTTTACCAGTTCAAAAGCCTGCCCAGAGCCTCGGCCGAGCAGTTTGAACTGCCGCCGCGCATGCGCGTGATTCCCGAGGGCATCGTGCCCGGCGAACCGGCTGAGCTCAGCCTTGAAGATGCCGCACGCCTGCACGCAAAGCGTGCCAAAAAGGCCGCAGGCTTCGGCCGTCGGCCCGGCGGGCGTGGCGCCCAGCCGCAGCGTAACCGTGCGCCGCGCAAGGATTCTTCCGCCGAACAGCGTACGCGCCCCGCCAAACCGCCGCGCCACTCGTCCACTCGGCCCGACGCAGACGCAAGCAGTGCGTCCGTGGATCCCTGGGCCAATTGGAAAAAGACACAGAAATAACAGCCGTCACAGACAAGGCGGCCACGGGCCGCCTTGTTTATCCACAGCCGCACACCGTATCGGGCTGTGGACAACTGAACACGGCAAGGTTTCAGCGTTCGGTTCGATCAAACCGGCTGCAACAGTGAACCAACAAACGCCCTGTTCATAGGCCGTTAAGGGGCAACCGACCATGCTATGGGGGACTCTGCATAGAACCCATCAGGCAGCGACAGGATCGGTTGAAATGAGCAACACCTACACACCCGCGCGCGGCATCGAGCACACCGGCAACGCCTATAAAGTGCAGCTGATGGTCAAGGGCGAACGCATCGAGCTCGGCTGCTACCCCACCCTGAAACTGGCACGGCTCGCGCAATACAACGCCGCGCATTATTACTTCGGCAAAATGAACGAGCGATAAGCAGTTCTCAGCATGAGCAAGCCGCTACCTGAACACACCTTGAACCGGTTGATCATGATTGAAACACCGCGTGCATATCAACTAGCCATCTGCACCTATTAAAAACAACCGCAACACATCAACCCTATAAGAAAACAGCTCAAGCCTAACTATTTAACATAAAAAACACCAACAAATCCTAAGCGTACACAAAGCCATGCTCACACACAGGAAATAAGCAAAATCACGCAGATAAAAATGTTTTTGGCTTATCAATACCGCATATTCAAATGCATTCATATGCGCACGTACAAAAACTAACAACTAGAAACCCATAGA
>CAYWUD010000110.1:0-7440 GCA_964461355.1 uncultured Pseudomonadales bacterium
CCGAAGCCGCGGAGAAAGCCGCCCTTGAAGCGGAGCTCGCCACCAGACAGGCGGAACTCGATGCGCTGCAAGCGCCGGCCACCGTGCCGCCTGCCACGACCACGGCGGCGACCGACAACGAAGCGGCGGCGAAAAAACAGAAAATCCAGCTGGCGATGGCCAAAGCGGCAGTGAAAAAACTGAGCCGCCAGCTCGAGAACGCCGAAGCCGCGGAGAAAACCGCCCTTGAAGCGGAGCTCGCCACCAGACAGGCGGAACTCGATGCGCTGCAGGCCGCATGCGCCACACCCGAGGCTCCAGCGCAAGACGCCGCCGCCGCGAGCACAACCCCTGCCCCTGTGGTGGACGCCGAGGCGCAGAAGAAACTGAAGATCAAGCTGGCCATGGCCAAGGCGGCCCTGAAGAAAGCCGAGCGCGCCCTGGCCGATGCACTGGCCGGCAACAGCGCCGATCAGGATGCGCTGAGCGCGCAGGTCAGTCAGTGCCGCAGCGACCTTGATGAGGCCCAGCAGGCACTGGAATCGTTGAACCACGGCAAGATCAAGGAGCCGGTATGAGTCTGATGCGCGCATCCTCACCGCACCATGTACAGGCGTTTTCCAGCGCTCAGGTGATGCGTCTGGTGCTGCTGGCCCTGTTGCCCGGCATCGCCCTGCAGAGCTGGTTTTTCGGCTGGGGCCTGATCATCAATCTGATCTGGGCCAGTGTGCTGGCGCTCGGGTTCGAGGCACTGATTCTGCAGCTGCGCCGCCGCCCCCTCGGCTTCTACCTCAAGGATGGCAGTGCCCTGCTGACCGCCTGGCTGCTGGCCATCGCTCTGCCGCCGCTGGCGCCCTTCTGGCTGACGGCGGTCGCCATCGGCTTTGCCATTATTTTCGGCAAGCAGCTCTATGGCGGGCTTGGCTACAACCCCTTCAATCCGGCGATGCTCGGCTACGTACTGGTGCTGATCTCCTTCCCGGCCGAACTGACCCGCTGGCTACCGGCTCAGGGTACGCCCGGCATCGAACAGAGTCTCGGTCTGGTCGATACCCTGCAGGCAATCTTCCCCTTCATCGGCACGGTGTCACTCGATGGCATGACCATGGCCACACCGCTGGATCTGATGCGCAGCAACAACAGCCTGACGGTCAGCGAGCTGTTTGCCGCCCAACCGGGCCTTGCCGGTATCGGCGGCATCGGCTGGGTCTGGGTCAATCTGGCCTATCTGGCCGGCGGCCTGTTCCTGCTGTATCGGCGTGTATTCCGCTGGCACGCACCGGTGGGCTTTCTGCTCGCCCTCGGGCTGATGAGCCTGATCTTCTGGAACGGTACCGGCACCGCCAGCAACGGCTCGCCGCTGTTTCACCTGTTCAGCGGCGCTACCATGCTGGGGGCCTTCTTCATCATCACCGATCCGGTGTCCGGTGCCACCTCGAATCGGGGCCGTCTGATCTTCGGCCTCGGCGCCGGAACGCTGGTCTACATCATCCGCAGCTGGGGCGGCTACCCCGACGCCGTGGCCTTCTCCTGTCTGCTGATGAACATGACCGCCCCGGCGATCGACTATTACACCCAGCCGCGCACCTTCGGTCACCACAAGGCCAACCGCGGCCTGGCCAAGTCGGAGTAACCCATGGCGAACCTGACCCGATCCATCCGTAACAACGCTCTGGCTCTGGCTCTGTTTGCTCTGGCCACGGTCGGGTTGATCTCGGCAACCTACGTCGGTACCCGGGCACGGATCGCCGCCTCCGAGCGCCTGTTTGCCGAACGGGCGCTGCTCGAGATCCTGCCGGCGGCCGAACACGACAACAACCTGCTCGATACCGCGATCCGCATTCCCGCAGACCTCGACGCGCTGGGTCTGAGCAAGGACGGCACCGCGTATGTCGGCTTCAAACAGGGTAAACCGCATGCCGTGATCCTGCCGGTGAACGCTCCGGACGGCTATAACGGCCGCATCCAGCTGCTGGTCGGACTTTTCGCCGACGGTCGGATCTCCGGCGTGCGTGTCATTGGCCACCGCGAGACCCCGGGACTGGGCGACAAGATCGACGTCAAGGTGACCGACTGGATCTACGGCTTCAACGGTAAATCGCTCGACAATACCGCGCCGGCGAGCTGGGCAGTAAAAAAGGATGGCGGCCAGTTCGACCAGTTTACCGGCGCTACCATCACCCCGCGCGCGGTGGTGAAAGCCGTCCACAAGGCGCTGTATTATTTCCAGGCCCATCGCGACACCCTGTTCGAACAGGGCATCGAGGTGCTTGAGGAGTCAAACCAGAATGGCTGATCTGAAAAAACTCGCCGGTGATGGCCTCTGGCACAACAACCCGGCGCTGGTGCAGGTACTGGGGCTGTGCCCGCTGCTCGGCGTCAGTAACAGCGTGGTCAACGCACTCGGGCTCGGGATTGCCACGGTACTGGTGCTGACCGGCTCCAACGTGGTGGTATCCCTGATCCGCAAGGGGGTGTCCGATGCGATTCGTCTGCCCGCCTTCGTGATGATCATCGCGTCCTTTACCACCTGCGTCGAACTGCTGATGCAGGCGTTCACCTACGAGCTGTACCAGATTCTGGGCATCTTTATCCCGCTGATCGTGACCAACTGCATCATCCTCGGTCGCGCCGACAGCTTCGCCTCCAAGAACCCGGTGGGCGCGGCTGCCTTCGATGGTCTGATGATGGGGCTCGGTTTTTCCGCCGTCCTGCTGCTGCTGGGGATGATGCGCGAGCTGATCGGCCAGGGCACCCTGTTTGCCGGCATGCACCTGCTGCTGGGCGAAATCGCCGCCGACTGGACCTGGGTGGTCTTTCCCGATTACGAACAGTTTCTGTTTGCCATTCTGCCGCCCGGTGCCTTTATCTGCCTGGGCCTGCTGATGGCGCTGAAAAATCTGATCGACGCCCGGACCCAGGAGCGCGCCCGTACCGCCCAGGCCCACTGCAAGCCTGATCCGCTAAAGGCAGGCCAGTAAGCCATGAACCGGGAAAAGCGCAGCGAAATTTTCGGCCGCTTACGCGCCAACAATCCGCATCCGACCACCGAGCTTAACTACAGCTCGCCCTTCGAGCTGCTGATTGCGGTGATCCTGTCGGCGCAGGCCACCGATGTCGGTGTCAACAAGGCAACCGACAGGCTGTTCCCGGTAGCCAACACCCCGGAGGCAATCCTCGCCCTGGGGCTCGACGGGCTCAAAAGCTATGTAAAGACCATCGGGCTCTACAACAGCAAGGCCGCCAATATCATCAAGACCTGCGAGATGCTGCTCGAACTGCACGGCGGTGCAGTACCCGCTGAACGTGAAGCGCTTGAACGGCTCCCGGGCGTCGGGCGCAAGACCGCCAATGTGGTGCTCAACACCGCCTTCGGCCAGCCGACCATGGCGGTCGACACCCATATTTTCCGCGTCTCGAATCGCACCGGCATCGCCCGGGGCAAGACCGTACTGGAGGTGGAGCATCGTCTGCTGCGGCTGATTCCAAAGGAATTTCTGCAGGATGCCCACCACTGGCTGATTCTGCACGGGCGCTATGTATGCAAGGCAAGAAAGCCCCAGTGCGGCTCCTGCCTGATCGAAGACCTGTGCGAGTTCAAGGACAAAACCGACGCCTGAGTGGCTCGGGCGGTTGTGCTCCGGAGCCAACATCATGACCAACGACACCACGCTGCTGAGCGCGTAGCTTCCGCTCCATGCCCCGGCTCATACCGGTGTGCGCGCATGCCGGTATGTAGAGGATGGCCGCCGGTTGCATGTACACTCGGCAAATACCCGAATACCCCACGAGGATGCGCAGCCCCTGCCACCCGACAGGCGGTGCCGGCAGCGGACAGGCTCAGCCTGTTCAGCAGGACGGCCTGATCGATGCACCATCCGTTTGTTGCTCGCTCCTGACTTCTGATTTCAAAGGACACTGCATGACTGCTCTCTCCCCCACTCTGTCTCTGGCGCTGGACCTTCTGGCACGTCGCTCCATCACCCCGGAGGATGCCGGTTGCCAGCAGCTGATGGGCGAGCGTCTGGCGCCGCTGGGTTTCAGTCAGGAGTGGCTGCAGTTCGGCGAGACCACCAACAGCTGGATTCGACGCGGTCACGAAGCACCGCTGCTGGTCTTTGCCGGCCACACCGACGTGGTGCCGCCGGGCAACGAAGACGAATGGCGCAGCCCGCCCTTTACCCCCACCCTGGATCAGGGCGTGCTGACCGCGCGCGGCGCCGCCGACATGAAGGGCTCGCTGGCGGCCATGGTCACGGCCTGTGAGCGCTTTGTCAGCCGCCACCCCGAACACAAGGGATCGATCGCCTTTCTTGTCACCAGCGACGAAGAGGGCGACGCCCACGACGGTACCGTGCGCGTGGTCGAAACCCTGGAAGCGCGCAACGAGAAGATGGACTGGTGTCTGGTGGGCGAGCCGACCAGCAGTCAGAAACTGGGAGACATGATCAAGAACGGCCGCCGCGGCTCACTGTCCGGCACCTTGCACATTCAGGGCGTACAGGGCCATGTTGCCTACCCGCATCTGGCCAAAAACCCGATTCATGCCGCCGCTCCGGCGCTGGCCGAACTGGCGGCGATCGAATGGGACCGGGGCAACGCCTTTTTCCCGGCGACCAGTTTTCAGATCTCCAATATCCACGCCGGTACCGGTGCCAACAACGTGATTCCCGGCACCCTGGACGTGCTGTTCAACTTCCGTTTCTCAACCGAAGTCACCGCCGACCAGCTCAAGCAGCAGGTCGAGGCACTGCTCACGCGCCACGGTCTTGATTACCGCCTGCACTGGCATCTGTCCGGCAACCCGTTTCTGACCGAGCCGGGCGCTCTGGTGGATGCCGCGCGCAGCGCGATCCGCACCGTAACCGGCCTCGAAACAGAACTCTCCACCTCCGGCGGCACCTCCGACGGTCGCTTTATTGCACCGACCGGTGCTCAGGTGATCGAGCTCGGTCCGATCAATGCCAGCATTCACAAGGTCAACGAGTGCGTCGGCAGTCAGGAACTCGATCAGCTGAGCGCCATCTACGAGCAGATCCTCGAACAGTTGCTGCTCTGATGCATCCCTTCCTGCACCGCTGGCTGTCGCCCAAGGCACGCCGCTCAAAGCATCACCTGCGCCAGTTTCTGCTCGGCTGTGTCCTGCTGACCGGTGCGCTGCTGGGCATGGTGCTGTGCGAGCGCCTTCTGCCCGACAGCCTCGGTCAGGAGCTGATCGCCCTGAGCTGTCATATCCTCGCCGTGCTCGCCGGCCTGTACGCGCTGGGGCACTATCTGGCGCTCTGGGGCGGGCGCCTCTACCGGCTGTTCACAAACCGGCGCCCGATCCGCTAGGTAGGCGGAATAATCTTTGACCCCCTGTCAAATCGGCGGTATATCTCTGCGAGCATCAAGCCCCCCATTTACATCGTAGGATGACGGTATGCGCCAGCCTGATATCGAGATTTACCTGAAAAATACCCCGCCCGAGGACGTCCTCGCGTGGCTGGCCACCCGCTTCCATGATACCGAGCCGGTCGAGCAGCATGGCAGCAGCTATCAGCTGCGTGTCTATCACGACCACGACTGGATTCCGGTGCTGCTCGTCTGTGGCGCCGCCGGCAAGCCCTGGAGCAGTCTCTGGTTTGACTCTCCCAACAGTCCCTGGAGTTCCGATCAGGACTGCGCACGGGAGGTACACGCCGCCCTGGGTGCCCAGATTCGCTGCAACGGCGGCTTCTGGGAAGAAGGCGATGAGGCGAGCATGGACGAGTGGTGGCAGATCGCGGCCGACGGCAGCGAATCGACCATTCAGTGGCAGAGCTGACCCCTCTCCCCGGTTACATAGCTCTGCGCTGACATACAGACGGTTACACAGTTAGGCGCCAACTTAACTTACTGGTACACTGCCGGCTTTTTCCGCACCATGGAATGTACCTGCGTGTCTGCACAGCGCCCTGTTTCCAACCGTCCTCGCACTTCCCGCCTGCATCGACTGGGGCGCAGATGCCTGCGCCAGCTTCTTGCACTCTGGATCCGGCCGCAGCCGGCCGGTCCCGCGCCCCAGGGTATCGATCCCGACCAGCCGGTCTGCTATCTGCTGGAGCGCTATGCGCTGACCGATCTGCTGGCCCTTTCGTGCTACTGCCGCCGCCAGCACCTGCCCGATCCGCTGGCCGCCAATGCCTCCGGCCAGCCGCGTCTTGGCTGGCTGGAAGGCCCCCGCCAGACACCGAATCCGATACTGATCGACGCACTGGAAGCACAGTGCCAGCAGCCGACTCCACTGCAGCTGGTGCCCGCCACCCTGTTCTGGGGGCGCGCGCCGAGTCAGGAAGGCTCGCTGGTCAAGCTGCTGCTGTCACTGGATAACGTGTTGCTGCAGGGCTTCCAGCAATTTCTGGCGGTGCTGCTCAATGGCCGTCAGCTGCAGGTGCAGCTGCAAACGCCACAGACGGCCGCTCAGCTGTATCCGGCGGCCCTGCCCCCACAGCGCCGCCGCCGCCACTGCAGCCGCGTGCTGCGCCGCGAGTTTCGCGCCACCCGTCTGGCGGCGGTCGGTCCGGACCTGTCACAACGCGCTACGGTGATTCGACAGGTGCTGGCCAATCCGCTGGTACGCAACGAAATCCGCCGTCAGGCCGAAGCCTGTGGGCGCGACAGCGCTGCCCTGCAACAGGAAGCGCGGCGTTACGTCGACGAGATCGCCTCCGATTACCGCTACTCGGTTCTGCGCCTGTTCGACCGGCTGCTGACCTGGTTCTGGAACAAGCTCTACTCGGGCGTCAATGTCCATCACAGTGCGTCCCTGCAGGCGCTGGCCCGCGACCACGGCATCGTCTATGTACCCTGCCACCGCAGCCATATCGATTACCTGCTGCTCTCCTATGTGCTGTTCTATCAGGGACTGACCCCGCCCCATATTGCCGCCGGCATCAACCTCAACATGCCGCTGGTCGGCACCCTGCTGCGCCGCGCCGGTGCCTTTTTTATCCGCCGCAGCTTCCGGGGCCAGGCGCTCTATGCTGCGGTCTTCAACGCCTACCTGCAGACCCTGCTGGCACGCGGATTCCCGATCGAATACTTTGTCGAAGGCGGTCGTTCGCGCACCGGCCGCACCCTGCCGCCGAAAATCGGCATGCTGCTGATGACCCTGCAGGGCTATCTGCGCGAGCGTCGCAAACCGCTGCTGTTTATTCCGGTCTATATCGGTTATGAGCGCGTGTTTGAAGGCAACACCTACCTCGGTGAACTGCGCGGCAAGCAGAAGAAAAAGGAAACACCGCTCGATATCCTGCGAAGCCTGGCGGCGCTTAAACGCTCCTTCGGCGAAGTGGAACTGAGCTTTGGCCAGGCCATCGCCCTCGACAGCCTGATCGAAAACCAGCCACACGTGCTCGATCCTGATCGGCCGGAAACCCTAAAGCCCCTGTGCAACACCCTGGCCGAACAGATCGCCATCGGCATCAACAGTGCCGTGGC
>CAYWUD010000111.1:0-7432 GCA_964461355.1 uncultured Pseudomonadales bacterium
ATCGAGCCGTAGAGTGCAGGATCGCCGGTGTGCACGCGGGCAACATCTTCGCCGCGCCTGTGCGCCTGAGCCATCAGATCGATAATCTGATCAAGATCCAGCCCCGCGGAGTCGTGCACTTCGGCATCCGGGCGGGCACGCTCGATGACGGCCCGGGGGACCAGACTGCCGGCATAGATCACCCAGGGGCATTGCTCCACTAGGCGTGCGCCCTTGACGGTGATCAGATCCGGGTCGCCGGGGCCGGCGCCGATAAAATAGACGGTCATGGGGTGCTCTCCAGGGCAAGACTGTGGCCGGGCTTCTGGCCCGCTTTGGGCTGCTGGTTGTGCAGCTGGTATTTGGCGCTGTAGCCGCGCGGCGTGAGGATCAGATCGCCGAAGCGGCGTGACTGGCTGTTGCCGACGATGACGATGCCGAGCATGCCGATCTCCTGCTCCAGCAGGGTTCCCAGTGTGCAGAGGCTCACCGATTGGCGTTCGCGCCAGCCGCTTTTGACAATCGCCACCGGCGTATTCGCCGCGCGGTGGGCCAGCAGAAGCGCGCGGGCCTTTTCGATCTGCCAGGTACGCCGTTTGGAGACCGGGTTGTAGAAGCTGATACAAAAATCGGCTTCGGCGGCGAGTGCGATCCGTCGTTCGATCAGCGGCCAGGGAGTCATCAGGTCGGATAGCGAAATGGTGCAGCTGTCGTGCCCAAGGGGGGCACCGACCAGAGCGGCGCAGGCGTTGGCGGCGGTGATGCCGGGAATGACCTGAAAGGCGCAGCGCGCCGGTGTCCACTCGGCCTGTTCCAGAAGCTCCAGGGCCAGCGAGGCCATACCGTACATGCCGGCGTCACCGGAGGAGACCAGCACCACCTTGCGCCCGGCCAGTGCGGCATTGACGGCGCTCTGGGCGCGTTCGAGCTCCTGGGTCATGCGGCTTTCAAAGCGTTCCTTGCCGGCCAGCAGTGGCTCGATCAGGGCCAGGTAGGTGCTGTAACCCACCACCAGATCCGCGTCTTCGATCCGTTGCCTGGCCAGCGGCGTCAGTAGTTCCAGGCTACCGGGCCCAAGGCCAATCACCCAGAGCGCGCCCGCTGTCGATTCAATCTGTTCCTGCATTCGTTGTTGCTTCCCGTTACACTGGCGCCCAACCTGGCGCCCGCCTTTTGGCGTTTATCTATGGAGCTCCCCCGTGAAGCGTTTTCGTCACTACACAGAAGATACTGCGATTGTGCTGGCCTGTTTCGGCTCGGTGGTCGAACAGGGCCGTTACCAGCAGCTGGCTGAAGAGGTGCAGCAGGCTTTCCCTGAGTACCCGGTCAGTCTTGCCTTCAGCTCGCGCATGGTGATCAAGAAACTGGCCGCCAAGGGGCAGTCGTTCCGTAATCTGCCCCAGACCCTGGCGGATCTGGATATGGCCGGTTACCGCCGTATCCTGGTGGTTTCGACCTACCTCTATCCCACCGAAGAGCATGCCTGGACCAAGAAGACCGTGGCCGCTTTCGGTCAGTTTTCCCTCAGCCGTTTTGCCGTGACCCCCTCGCTGCTCAACAAGAGCAAGACCGCAACCGAAATTCTGCAGGGGCTGCATCAGCGCTTCGAGAGCCACTGTGAGGTGGCCAACCTGTTTGTGCTGCACGGCTCGCCGGAGCTTGAGCAATCGGGCTTTTCCTCCATTCAGTACAGCCGCGAGCTGCTCGGTGCGCTTTCGCCCTATAACTACTGCTGCTCGCTCGAGGGCGGTTTTCCCTACTGGGCGCTGAAGGACAACCTGATCGCCACCATCAAGGAGCGCAGCCGCGCCGGTGGCTGGCCTGCGCGACCGAAGCTGCGTCTGGTGCCGCTGCTGCTGGTTTCCGGTAACCACTTCGACAACGATATGGCCGAGATGAAGGCCGAGCTCTCGGAGCATTTCGATGTCTTCATGGCCGATCCGCTGCCGGGCGAGCGCAACTTCTGTCTGCTGAGCCTGCCGGAGATCCGCCAGACCCTGATCGAGCAGATCGAGCTGGAACTGCAAAAGCTGCCCTAAACCGGCATTGGCGCCTCCTCCTCAATCGATTCCGGTTCGAGCAGGGGGCGGTCGGCCACGGGCAGAAACGCCTCTCTCGGCAGTACCTCGCTTAACCGCTGGCCCGCTGCCAGGGCCTGGAACAGCTGCTGCCAGAGCTCCAGGCTGAACTGTTCGATCCCCCTGAGCCAGATGGCTGAATTCGGGTCATTCGCATCCTCTGCATAGATCACGGCAATGCCGTTGAAGCGGCAGGCGCCCAGGCAGAGGCTGCGGCTGACCTTGATCCGGTTCGGTCCGCGGTCCTGTCCCAGCGCCTTGACCTCCCGACGTAGCCGATGCGCCAGCGATTTACCTGTCTGTTTGACGCAGCGTCCACCGCAGCAGAGCAGGAGTTGGTGGCGATAGAACAGCATCGGTTTTTCCGGATCGGGCCTGGCCGGTTTGCAGTGAGGGTGCCGGGCAGCGACTGATTCTGCGTCGCCGAGATAACGCTTTTTCTGCCGTAGCGGCAGGGACTCTTGGAATTCAAGTCGGCACAGCGCGAGGGTCATATTCTTGCCGTGCGCGGCAAATTTCTGTTTCGCCAGCCACAGTCGGGCGCACCCGCTCTGCTTGAGTGCGGCGGCTTCGGCCACCGAGCTGGCCCCGACCAGCCGCTTGACGGTCGCTGAGGGGGATTCGATGCCCTGCACCTGGTCCAGCTCTGCCGCCGGGTAGAAGCGGATCGGCAGCGCCTGCTGTGCCGCCAGTTTCAGCAGCCCGGGTTCGTCGGCCTTGAGGTCGATACTGGCCAGCGATTTAAGCGACAGCGGCGAGAGATTATGACTCGCAAGGAGCTGTTCGAGTCCCTGCTGCAGTGTTGCCAGAGAGGTATCGCGATCACAGCCGATTCCGGCCACCAGCGTGCGCGGGCGCAGCAGAACGCATCTGCCCGCAAGCTCCGGGGTATGCAGCGCATCGGCGCGGTCAGAGATCAGAATGATTCCGGCCCAGTCATCGAGATCTACGTCAGCCAGCGTACGGCAACAGCGGACCGTGTCCGGCAGCGGGTGTTTTTTGTGCCACCAGCCGGGCTCGCCGCACTCCTGTACCACCAGTACCGGTTCGCGGTTGACCAGTGCGCCGGCCACCGCCGTGATGTTGGCCTCGCTGTGCGGGTCGATACGCCAGCCGAATTCGGCGCCCAGTAGATCCACCGCCAGAGTGCCGCTGACATCGGAGGCGGTGGTCAGCACGGGCTGTGCGCCCAGCAGGTGGGCAATACGCAGGGCACAGGCATTGGCGCCACCGCGGTGACCACCGAGCAGCGGAATCACATGCTGACCTGCTTCATCGATCGCCAGTACCGCGGGGTCCGTACGCTTGTCTTCGAGCAGCGGGGCGATGGCGCGCAGTACGATACCGGTACTGAAAAAACACAGATGAAGGTGATGCTGGTGAAACTCGGCCCGCATCAGATCCGGCAGCGGAAAGCTCAGACAACGCGCTCCGTCCGGAGCCTCGTCCAGCAGGCGCTCGGACACAAAGAGGGTGGCGTCAGGGAGCTGTTCAAGCAGCCTTGTTGCCTGTGCCAGTCCGCCGCGGGTGATCACGTAGAGGGCGTATTCACTCATTGGCGGCCTGCGCGAGAGCCTCAGGCGTGCGCCCCAGAATACCTTTTCGGGTCCGGATGCTGATCTGCACCATGGAAAAATAGCGGATGTCATCGTCGGCGAGGCTGCGCAGGTCTTCGATCACCTCCTGCTTGCCGGTGGTGGCATGGGCAACGTAGGTGGCTTTTTCCAGCAGATCGAGTTCCTCGAGCAGGCTGACCAGCTGTGGAATCATGCGGCCCGCCTTGATCAGCAGAATGCTGTCGAACTCCTGCACGAGGCGCGGCAGCATCTCGATTCCGTAGGTGGCCGGAACCACGCAGAAGCGCTCTTCGCCATCGGCCAGCGGAATCCGGGTTACCGCAGGAATCGCGGTGATCGAGGAGACCGCCGGTACCACCTCGATCTCAAGACCCGGGCAGTGCTCGGGCAGGGCGTCGAGCAGGTAGCTCCAGGTCGAATAGACGGACGGATCGCCCTCGGTGATAAAGGCGACATCGCGGCCGGCTTCGAGCTCGGCGACAATCTGTTCCACGGCCTGCCGCCAGGCGGGCAGGGTCACCGCCGGATTCTTGCTCATCGGAAACCAGAGCCAGAGCTTGCGTGCGCAGAGGGGGGCGGCCAGTGCGCCTTCGAGAATCTCCCAGGCAAAGGAGCGGTTTTCATCGGCGTTTTTTTTCGGGATGGCGATGACATCGGCGCGCTGGACCCGGTTCAGGGTGCGCAGGGTGACAAGATCGCTGGCGCCGGGGCCGACGCCCAGAGCGAAAAGGCGACCGAGCGCCGGAGAGTTACTGCTGTGCATGGCGGTGTGCATCCTGAAGGGTTAATCGTCGCGGGCGGCTTCGCGTGCCTTTTCCAGTACGAACATGGTGATCGGGTTCTGAGCCTGGAAGCGCTGGTACGGACCGAGGGGCTGGCTTTCGCTGATATTGAGCTGGGTAACCTGCACCGGCAGCTGGCGTTGCTGGAACCAGTCGTAGGCACGGCTGAGGTTATCCAGCGTGACCACATTGAGTACCAGGCGACCACCGGGTTGCAGCTGCTCGAGGCAGAGCTCGAGCAGTGGCTCCATCTTGCCGCGGGTGCCGCCGATAAAGATCGCATCGGGCCTTGGCCAGTCGGCCAGGGCTTTCGGAGCCATGCCCTCGATACAGCGCACCTGGTCAACGCGGTGACGGCAGCAGTTGGCCTGAGCGTGAACCAGCGTTCGGGGATCGCTGTCGACCGCCCAGACTTCACCTTTCCAGGCCTGCTTGGCGGCTTCGATGGCGACCGAGCCCGAGCCGGTGCCGATATCCCAGACGACCGAGTCGGGCCTGAGCGCCAGATTGGCGACCGCCACGGCGCGTACCGCCTGCTTGGTGATCAGGCCGTTGATCGGCATCGCCTTCTGGTAGGCGCTGTCGGGGCTGTGGCCCGGATAGCCACCCCAGGGCCGATGCTCCGGGTCGTCCAGAATCATCAGGTTCAGCGGGCAGAACTCGTGACTCTCGAGGGCGGCCAGATCGCGGATGGCAAACGCACGGATACGTTCGTGTGGGCCACCCAGATCCTCGCAGACCCAGGCGCGCCAGTGGAAATCGGTGTATTCGAGCAGCTGTGCGGCAATCGCGCCCGGGTGATTTTCGCGATCGGTCAGAATGGCGGCGCGCCTGACCTGCTGCAGGCGGCTGACGATACCGGCCAGTGGGCGGCCGTGCACACTGAGCAGTGCCGCTTCCTGCCAGGCCAGTCCAAGACGGGCAAAGGCCTGTTGCGCCGAACTCGGTGCCGGCAGCACTTCGAGCTGATCGGGTCCGAGCAGCTGACTCAGGCGCTGGCCGATGCCGTAAAAGAGCGGATCGCCGGAGGCGAGGACGCAGATATCCTCCTCCTCGGCATAGTGCAGGATCTCCTCGACCCACTGCTTGAGCTTGCCGGTCAGGGGCAGGGTATGGCCCCTGAACTGGGGAAAAAAGGCCAGCAGGCGCGGGTTGCCGGCCAGTACCCGGGCGGAGGCAACGGCGTTGACAGCACGGCTGCTCAGACTGACGCAGCCGTTTTCCTGCATGCCGATCAGGGTGACCGCCGCCGGCATCAGTGCTGCTCCTCGGTGGCGGCCAGCGCCAGCAGAGCGTGGATGCTGGAAACAACCAGAGGGCTGCCGCCCTTGCGGCCCAGGCTGGTGATAAAGGGTACCTGCTGCTGCGCGGCTAGAGCCTCCTTGGACTCATCGGCTCTGACAAAACCGACCGGGATACCGATCACCAGTGCCGGACGGGCCTGTGCTTCACGGACCAGACGCAGCAGTTCCAGCAGCGCCGTGGGTGCGTTGCCGATGGCGATAATACCGCCATCGATCAGGCCGTGGGCATGGGCGCTTTGCATGGCCGTGACTGCGCGGGTGGTGCCGTTGGCCTTGGCACGGGCAATTACCTCGGGCTCGCTGATCAGGCAGTGGCAGTGATTGTTGTAGTGGGCCAGGCGGCTGGCGTTCAGTCCTGCGCCGATCATGCTGACATCGGCAATGATCGGGGCGCCCTTTTTCAGAGCGCTGATACCGGCACGGACGGCATCGGGGCTGAAGCGGAATAGACGGGCAAAGTCGAAATCGCCACTGGTATGAATGGCGCGACGGACGATCGGCCACTGTTGCGCATCAAAGCTGTGCGGCCCCACCTCGTGGTCGATCAGGGCAAAGGACTCGTGTTCGATCGAGCGGCCCATGGCGGTGATCTGTTGCATCTCAGACATTCTGATTCCTGTGAATGTGGCTGCTGGCCAGCGGCGTACCTGAAAAATCGATCAGCGTGCATCCTAAGCTCAGCCGTCGACTACTGTAGTCGTCAAGTACACGACAGGCGCTGTCGCACAGAAGTTGATAAAAGGCCGGTAACCGGGCGCACTGGACCAGTTCCAGAACATGGCGCGCGCTGTTGGCATGACCGATGGCGCGGGCAAGCGCGGTATCGGCGCCCGCCTCCGTGGCCAGACGGGCGAGCAGGGCAACATCCACCGGCGGGCCGCTGACATGGGTCATCAGCTGGCCGGCAGCCACTTTGCTGAGCTTGCCGACCATCGCCACCAGTTCTACCGCTCGGGCGCGGTGCTTGAGAGCACTTTTAAGCCCCACGCCGAGAAAATCACCGACCTGGATAAACGCCTCTGCAGGCAATGCGGAAAAAAGCGTCATACCGTGCTGCTCGGTGCGTCGGCCGGTCGTCATCACCAGCTGGTGGTGCCCCTGAGATACCGCGACCTCAACGCTCTGGCGTACGCTGGCGATGTAGGCCGAATTGGAAAAGGGCTTGACGATGCCGCTGGTGCCGAGGATGGAGATACCGCCGATCAGTCCAAGGCGGGCGTTGATGGTTTCTTCGGCCAACCGGGCCCCGCTCGGCACGCTGATCTCGATTACGAGTCCCGGTGCCTGGTGTGGCCAGTGCGCCAGTTCGGCCGTGACCATGGCGTGGATATTCTGGCGCGGCACCGGATTGATGGCAGCACTGCCGATCTCAAGCCCGAGCCCCGGGCGGGTGACCCGGGCGACGCCGATGCCGCCGTCAATCCGGATGCCGGGCCTGCTATGCCAGCGGGCGCTGGCAACGATCTCGGCACCGTGAGTGCAGTCGGGATCATCGCCGGCGTCCTTGATCACCGAGGCCAGCGTACCCTCGGCGGTCTGGGCCTGGCGAAACAGAGAGAAACGAGCCTCTTCGTGGCAGGGCAGGATGACGCTGATCTCGGTATCCGCTTTGCCAGAGCAGAGCAGACGCACGGCCGCACGGGCGGCGGCTGCGGCACAGGCGCCGGTGGTATAACCGGTGCGCAGCCCCTTGCGCCGCTGGTTGGCGTTGA